>NZ_JBQEON010000007.1:2976-29100 GCF_052045245.1 Burkholderia sp. 22313 | reverse complement strand
ATCGGCGGCTCGATCGGCACGGGCCTGTTCGTCGCGTCCGGCGCGTCGATCTCGCAGGCCGGCCCCGGCGGCGCGATGCTCGCCTACATGATGATCGGGCTGATGGTCTATTTCCTGATGACGAGCCTCGGCGAGATGGCCGCGTTCATGCCGGTGTCGGGCTCGTTCGCGACCTACGGCTCGAAATTCGTCGACGAAGGCTTCGGCTTCGCGCTCGGCTGGAACTACTGGTACAGCTGGGCCGTGACCCTCGCGGTCGAACTCGTCGCCGCGCAGCTCGTGATGAATTACTGGTTTCCGCACGTGCCCGGCGTCTGGTGGAGCGCGATCTTCCTCACGCTGATCTTCGCGCTCAACGCGCTGTCGGTGCGTGGCTTCGGCGAGGCCGAATACTGGTTCGCGCTGATCAAGGTGCTGACCGTGCTCGCGTTCGTCGGCGTCGGCCTGCTGATGATCTTCGGGATCATGCAGGGCGGCCCGAGCGCGGGCTGGGGCAACCTCACGATCGGCGATGCGCCGTTCGCGGGCGGCTGGGCGACGATGCTCGGCGTCGCGATGATCGCGGGCTTCTCGTTCCAGGGCACCGAAATGATCGGCGTCGCGGCCGGCGAATCGGAGAACCCGCGCACCACGATCCCGCGCGCGGTCAGCCAGATCTTCTGGCGGATCCTGCTGTTCTACGTGTTCGCGATCTTCGTGATCGGCGTGCTGATTCCGTACACCGACCCGAGCCTGCTGAAGAGCGACGTGACCGACATCGGTGTCAGCCCGTTCACGCTCGTGTTCCGCCACGCGGGCCTCGCGTTCGCGGCCGGCGTGATGAACGCGGTGATTCTGACGGCCGTGCTGTCGGCCGGCAACTCGGGCATGTATGCGTCGACGCGGATGCTCTACAACCTCGCCGTCGAAGGCCGCGCGCCGAAGCTGTTCGCGAAGCTGTCGCCGGGCGGTGTGCCGCGCAACGCGCTGTATGCGACGACGGCCGTCGGCGCGCTGTGCTTCCTCACATCGCTGTATGGCGACAAGACCGTCTATCTGTGGCTGCTGAACACGTCGGGCATGGCCGGCTTCATCACGTGGCTCGGCATCGCGGTCAGCCACTACCGGTTTCGCAAGGGTTTCCTGAAGCAGGGCTACCGGCTCGAGCAGCTGCCGTACCGGTCGAAGTGGTTCCCGTTCGGCCCGCTGTTCGCGTTCGCGTTGTGCGCGGTCGTCGCGCTCGGCCAGGACTACCAGGCGTTCCTCGCCGACAAGATCGACTGGGCCGGCATCGCCGCGACCTACATCGGCCTGCCGTTCTTCCTCGTGATCTGGCTCGGCTATGCGCTGGTCCGCAAATGCCGTCTCGTGCGCTACGAGGACATGGAGATCGCGCCGTGGATCGAGCGCAACGCGATGCCCGACGCCACCGAAACGGCCGACGCCGGCTATCCGGCCTACGTCGCCCCGGTCAACCCGACGCCGGGCACCTGATGCCCGGCCGCGCAACGGCCGCCGCCCGAGCACGGCGGCCGGTGCGCTGAAACAACCCATTCGACGCGGCGCGCGCGTTCAGGCAAGATCGACGCGCGCCGTTCCGTTTTCCGCCGTTACGAGTCACCGAATCACATGCAGAACTTCTACGAAGCCACCGTTACCCGCCAGCCCTACCCGCAACTGACCGGCACGATCGATACGCAGGTCTGCATCGTCGGCGGCGGCCTCGCCGGCCTGTGCACGGCGCTCGGCCTCGTCGAGCGCGGCGTGACGGATGTCGTCGTGCTCGACGGCGAACGGGTCGGCTTCGGCGCGTCGGGCCGCAACGGCGGCTTCGTGTTCGGCGGCTACAGCCTCGACAACGCGGACCTGCTGCGCACGCTCGGCCGCGACGAAGGGCGCCGCCTGTACCGGCTCACCGTCGATGCGGTCGACCTGATCCGCGCGCGGATCGCCCGTTACGGGATCGACTGCGACATCGTCGACGAAGGCGTGATGCTCGCGAACTGGTTCGACGATTCGTCGCGGCTCGACGGCGTGCGCAAGCTGATGAAGCAGGAATTCAACGTCGACTGGGAACCGGTCGCCACCGACGCGCTGCGCGCGCGGCTGAAGACGCAGCGCTATTACGGCGGCCTGTTCGAGCCGAACGCATTCCACTTCCACCCGCTCAAGTACGTGCTCGGCGTCGCGGCGGCCGCGTCGCGCGGCGGTGCACGCGTGTACGAACGCTCGGCCGCGCTCGGCATCGCGCGCGAGGGCGCCGGCCATGTCGTGCGCACGGCACACGGCACGGTGCGCGCGAAGGAAGTCGTGTTCGCCGGCGGCGGCTATGCACGCGGCGTGTCGCCGCGCATCGAGCGGGCGGTGCTGCCGATCGCGACCTACGTGATCGCGACCGAACCGCTCGGCACGCGGCTGCCGGACGCCATCGACGCGCCTTACGCGATCTACGACACGCGCTTCGCGTTCGACTACTACCGTCCGCTGAAGGACACGCGGATCCTGTGGGGCGGCCGGATCTCGGTGCTCGACCGCGGGCCCGACGCGATCGCGCGGCTGCTGCGACGCGACCTGCTGCGCGTGTATCCGCAGCTCGACGGCGTGAAGGTCGACTATGCGTGGGGCGGGCTGATGAGCTACGCGCGGCACAAGATGCCGCAGATCGGCCGCGACGCGGACGGCGTGTGGCACGCGATCGCGTTCGGCGGCCACGGGATGGCGCCGACCACCGTCGCCGGCGAAGCGCTCGCGGCCGCGCTGGCCGGCGAGCGGCCCGTGCCGGAAGGCTTTGCCGCATTCGGGCTCACGCGCACGTTCGGGCTCGCGGGCCTCGCCGCCGCGCAGCTCACGTACACCGCCTACCAGGCCCGCGACGCGCTCGCGTCGTACCGGCGCTGAGCGGCGGCGGCAGTCGAAACCGCGCGGCCGATTGAAGCGGAAGGTCGGCCGGGCGGGGATTTCCCCCATGCTAGAATCGTTTCTCCATGCCGCCGCCAACCCACAACAAAGCCACATGAAAGCTGGAAGCAAGGCTGCCACGTCCGAAAGCCGCGCGCTTGCGACCGATGCGCGGCGCAAATACGATCCCGAGCAAACCAAGCGCAACATCCTCGACGTCGCCACGCAGGAATTTTCCGCGATGGGGCTCGCCGGTGCGCGCGTCGACGCGATCGCCGAGCGTACGAATACGACGAAGCGGATGCTCTACTACTACTTCGAAAGCAAGGAAGGCCTGTACGAGGCCGTGCTGGAGAAGGTGTACGGCGACATCCGCGCGCTCGAGCAGGAGCTGCACGTCGACGACATGGAGCCGCGCGAAGGCATGCGCCGGCTCGTCGAATTCACGTTCGACTATCACGACAAGCATCGCGACTTCGTCCGCCTCGTATCGATCGAGAATATCCACGGCGCGAAGTATCTCGAACAGCTGAAGTCGTTCAAGAACCGCAACGTCAGCATCATCAAGACGCTCGAGGAACTGCTCGAGCGCGGCGCGGCGAGCGGCGCGTTCCGCAAGGACATCGACGCGTTCGACCTGCACCTGTTGATCAGCTCGTTCTGCTTCCATCGCGTGTCGAACCGCTATACGTTCGGCGCCGCGTTCGGCCGCGATCCGTCGGCGCCGCGGCTGCGCGCACGGCATCGCGAAACGATCGCCGACTCCGTGCTGCGGTACGTCGCGGCGTAGGCGCGCCGCGCGTCAATCCTTCGCTGCAGTCGACGCCAGCGCGATCCGCGCCTTCTCTTCCGGGCTTCCCGCGACGTAATACTTCTTCGCCCAACTCGAATCCGGCGCGAGCGCGAGTTGCCGGGGCGAACCGGCGCCGCGCTGCTTCGTCTCGATCGACAGCGCCCGCGCGCGATAGTGTTCGTAGAGCCGCAGGAATTCCGCGAGATAAATCGCCGCGATCCGCGTGTCGCGAATCTCGAGCAGGTTCTCGTCGTTGTACTGCTCGGAATTGCGGCTCATGTTCGCCGAGCCCGTATAGACGATCGGGTTCGCGCCTTCCGCATCGATCACGATGAACTTGTGATGGATCACGACCGGCGGATAAGCCGGCGCCGGTTCGCCCGGAAAGAGGCGCAGCTCGGGCTCGAAACCCTGCGGCACCGTCGCCGGTGAAAAATACGCGGCATCGATCACGTCGCGATGATCGCGCCGGCGGTGGTACAGCTCGAGGTTCGCGAGCGTCGCCGCATCGAGCGGCTGGCCGTCGTGCTGCGCGGCATCGGCCTTCGCCGCACTGCCGACGTTGATGCGGTTCACCAGGCCGAACATCATCAGGCCGCGGTCGCCGGCGGCAAAGCATGCGTCGCGCAGCGCCGCATCGGTCGGCATGAACAGGCAGAACGACACCGAATGCTTCGCGGCCGCGATCGCGGCGACGATCGTATCGATCTCGGTGCGTTGCCCCGCCGGCTCCGGTGAAAACGCGACACGCACCTGCGCGCTGCCGATCGTCATCGGCGCGGACCAGCCCGGCGACAGCTTCGCCGTCTCCGCGATCGGCGGATTCGCGGCCAGCGCGTGCGCACGCGCGTTGTACAACGCGGCGAGCGCGGGCGAATCGAACGCATGCAGCACGTTGGCCTGCTCCGTCAGCCCTTCGGTCGTGAAGTTCGCGGAACCGGTCAGCACGCGCGCGGGCGTCGCCGCCGCTGCCGCCGCGGCTGCCCCGTTCGCGGGCGCGTCCGTCACGATGAACTTGTCGTGCATGATGTGCGTCCGGTCGCGCGGCGCCAGCGTCGCGAGGCCCTGCAGCGCATCGACGGCCGGCTGGTTCGGCGACGGCAGCGGCGGCTTGCCCTTGCGCGCCGTCGCGTGCGCGTCGTAGACGATCGCAAGCGACGCCTCGCCGTGCCGGCGTCCGAACGCGTCGAATGCGGGCAATGCCCACAGCGTGTCCGTCAGGTGATAGACGGCCGACACCGCGCGCGATGCCGGGTCGAGCATCGCCGCGAACACCTGTTCCATGTCGTTCGCGAGCCACGTGCGCAGCTTCAGCGCCTGGGCCGCGCTCGGCGCCGCATTCGGCGCGAGACCGAGCGCCGCCACCTGTTTCGCGAACGCCTGCGAACTGACCACCGCGCGGTTGAACCACGTGCCGATGCCGTCCACGATGTGCGCGGGCAGCACGACGTCGCACACGCCGGCTTCCGCTTCGAGCACCTGCAGGTGCTCCGGCGTGCCGACGACCGGAAAGACGTCGTAGCGGAACGACGCATCGCGATCCTGCGGATCGATGCGCGCATCCCACCACATGAATTTCTGGATCGGTGCCTGGTCGGTCGGCGCGTCGCCCTGCGTGTCGGCGGCCGGGCCGTCGAACGTGAGCCGGTTCGGCAGCCAGCTGTTCGGCGCCCGGGCCTTGCCGTCGGCCGACCAGAAGCCCGGCGTGCGCCGGATCGCGAAGCCGAGGAAGTCGCTACGCGACGTCGCATCGGGCCAGTCGAAGGCCAGCAGGACCAGGGTCGGGGAAAGATAGCTGCGTACGCTGACGGTCATTCGTTGCTCCTGGCGTGCCGGCCAATAGAGATGAACGAGTCAGTCTTGACTGCGGGTCTTCCAGTGCGATGACGGTTCGATGAACCTTGTATGTCCGGCCCGCGTCAGTCGCACACCAGCAGTTCGATGCCGCGTGCGGTCAGCGCGCGGCGCACGGCCTTGTCCGGCGTGCGTTCGGTGACGAGGTAGCGCGCGGCCGACGTGCCGTTGATCCGCACGGGCGTCACGCGGCCGAACTTCGAATGATCGGCGACGATGATCGCCGTGCCGGCCGCCGCGATCATCCGGCTGCGCACTTCGGCGGCGAGCCGCGAGTAGTCGGTGCAGTCGCCGTCGGCCGTGATGCCGCCCGCGCCGACGAATGCGAAATCGACGTGGTATTGCGCCAGTTGCTGAATCGTATCGAGGCCGAACGTCGCGTCCTCGTCGTCGGACAGTTCGCCGCCGAGCAGCGTCACGCGATTGCCGTTGCGCCGCGCGAGCACGAATGCGGTGCGCCAGTCGTTCGTGTAGATCGACAGCCGATGCCGGTCGGCCAGCGCGAGCGCGACCGCATGCGGCGTGCTGCCCGAGTCGATCAGCACCGATGCATCGTCGGGCACGAATTCGGCCGCGCGCCGCCCGATCGTGCGCTTCGCTTCGGCGTTCGCCGCTTCACGCTCGGACAGGCTCGGCTCGCGGCGGTCCGCCGCCAGCGCGCCGCCGTGCGTCATCACGAGCAGGCCGCGCGCCGCGAGTGCGTTCAGGTCGCGCCGCACGGTCTCGCGCGACACGTCGAGCGAGCGCACGAGTTCGGCGACCGACAGCGCGCCCGACCGGCCGAGCTCCGACAGAATGTATTGATGACGTTGTTCCGCCAGCATCGCAATGCGCCCGAGGCGAGTGGTAATGGGTGAGCCGAGCATTGTATTACGCCCGTTTGACCGTCATTTGACGGCGGCGCGTCCGGCAGCGAGGTCGTTTCATCCGCGTTTCACGAAAGCGAAATGCTGTATTGCCCGATGCGCGCGAATCGGCGCGGCAAGTGGTTGCTACACTTCGCATTTCGCCGAACGACAGACCATCAAGAGGCTCGTGCAATGTATCGCAAAGGCAGTGTGCTCGAAATCCAGTTTTCGCCGGAACGGCTCAACGACGCGGCCGGCGATCCGTACTGGATCGACCTGACGCTCGACGAGGCCCGCCGTCTGTACGAGCAGCTCGCCGCACGCTTCTCGACCGACGCGCGCGCGAACCAGCCGCTCGACACGTTCTCGCTCGACTGATCTCCCCGCCGTTCCGAATGCGCCGGCGCGCCCTCATGCCGCGGCGCTTTCACCCGGCCGGCCGATAGCCGGACGGCCGGTGCGCTGCCGCGCTTGCAACGCATCGCGCCCGCAGCCGCCGATCGCAACTGACGCGAAGCCACCGAAACAGCGCGCGGCGCATGGCCGCCGCATGCATCCCGCCCCCGCCACGCGCGAGTGCAGAATCCGACAAGACGGCGGCACCGCTTCGACCGATACTGGCCGACTTCACGATTCGTCCGGCCGTGTCCCGGCCCGCCACGCATGTTTACGTCGCTCGTCGCCGCGGCTTTCGTCGCGCTGTGGTCCACCGGCTTCATCGTTGCCCGGGCCATCAAGCCCTACGCCGACCCGAACCTGTTCCTGCTCGCGCGCTTCGCGGGCACGGCCGTGCTGTTCGGCGCGGTCGCGCTCGTTGCCCGGGCGCCGTGGCCCGCCCGCCGCGAATGGCCGCGCCACCTGATCGCCGGCGCGCTGCTGCAGGGCGTGTATCTCGGCGCCAGCTACTGGGCCGTCGCGCAAGGGCTGAATGCGGGCGTGATGGCATTGCTCGGCGCGCTGCAACCGCTCGCCACCGCCGTGCTCGCCGTCCCGCTGTTCAACGAGCGGCTGCCCGCGCGCGGCTGGCTCGGGATGGCGCTCGGGCTCGCCGGCGTCGCGCTCGTGCTCGCGCCGAAAGTCGCGGGCGGCGTCGCGCCGCCGCCGGGCGCCGCGCCCGCGTGGTTCGTCGTGGCCGTGTCGGTGCTGTCGGTCGGCTCGATCACCGCCGGCTCGCTGTACCAGAAAGGCAGGCTCGCGCAAAACGACCTGCGCACGGCGGTCGCCGTGCAGAACCTTGGCGCGGCGCTCGTCGCGGCCGTCTTCGTCGTGCTGCTGCACGAAACCCGCTGGATCGGCGCGCCGGCGCTGTGGGTATCGCTCGTGTGGGGCGTCGTGTTCCTGTCCGGCGGCGCGGTCACGATGCTGATGTGGATGCTGCGGCGCGGCAACGCGGCGCGCGCGACGTCGCTGCTGTTCCTCGCGCCGCCGCTCGCCGCGCTGCAGGGCTACCTGCTGTTCGGCGAAACGCTCGCGACCGTCCAGCTCGCCGGCTTCGCGCTCGCGCTGGTGGGCGTCGTGCTCGCCAGGCGCTGACGCAGGCACGGGCCAACGCCGACAACATCCGTCGCCACGTCCCGCCATGCCTCGAAACGAAGCATCCGCCCGCACGCGACGGTGCGTCGCCCCGCCCGCTGCACCATGACGATGCAGCGCGTCTCGCCGATGCAACGCGCGGCCGCCGGATCGTATGCCTGGCGCGGCGCCGGGCCGCGATTGCGCTTATGATGGGCGCCTTGCATTTCGTTCCGGAACCACCCCCATGACATCCGCCGATTACGCCAGCCGCCAACGCGCGATCATTGCCGAACTGAACGTCGCCCCGCATTTCGACGTCGACACCGAGATCGCCCGCCGCGTCGATTTCCTCGCGCAGTACCTTCGTTCGACCGGCCTGCGGACCTACGTGCTGGGCATCAGCGGCGGCGTCGATTCGTCGACGGCCGGGCGGCTCGCGCAACTGTCGGTCGAAAAGCTGCGCGCCGACGGCTACGACGCGCGCTTCATCGCGATGCGCTTGCCGAACGGCGTGCAGAACGACGAAGCCGATGCGCAGCGCGCGCTCGCCTTCGTGCGCGCCGACGAGGAACTGACGGTCGACGTGAAGCCCGCGGCCGACGCGATGCTCGCGTCGCTGGTCGCCTCCGGCCACGCATTCGAAACCCCGGCGCAGCAGGACTTCGTGCACGGCAACATCAAGGCGCGCGAGCGCATGATCGCGCAGTATGCGGTCGCCGGCGCGCGGCGCGGCATCGTGATCGGCACCGACCACGCGGCCGAATCGCTGATGGGCTTCTTCACGAAGTTCGGCGACGGCGGCGCCGACGTGCTGCCGCTCGCCGGCCTGAGCAAGCGTCGCGTGCGTGCGATCGCGCGCGCGCTGGGCGGCGACGAACTGATCGTGATGAAGGTGCCGACGGCCGACCTCGAGGAGCTGCGCCCGCTGCGCCCGGACGAGCACGCATACGGCGTCACCTACGACGAGATCGACGACTTCCTCGAAGGCAAGGCCGTCACCGACAACGTGTACGAAACGGTGCTGCGCTTCTACGACGGTTCGCGCCACAAGCGCGCGCTGCCGTACACGCTGTTCGACTGGCCGGGCGCGTAAGCCGGACGCTACGGCCGAAACCCGCAAGGCAACACCTTACCGCGCCGCGCGAACCGTAACGGTGACGCGCGGCGCCTGCACGACGGGCAGCGCTACGCGTGCCCGCCCGTCTTCTTCGCCTGCAGGGCGCGAATCCGCATCCGCGCGCCGGAATCGCTGACCGTCGCGTCGTACATCGTCGCGAGATCGCGCTTGAGCGCGGTGCGCGAACCGCCGTCGAGATACACCATGTGCCCCGACGGATAGAAGCGCGCGGACAGGTTCTGCCGCACCTTCTGATCCTCGAGCGGCATCTGCTGCAGGTCGATCACGGTCTGGTAGAACGGCGTGACGAAATCGTAGAAGCCGTTCGCCGACAGCACCTTCAGGTCGACGTTCAGCGCCATCACCGCGGCGAGATCGCCCGCCGTGTAGAGGATCACGTTCCCCTTCGCATCGATGCCCTGCTGCGCGCCGGTCGGGTCGATATGGCTGAAGTCCCAGTGCTGGAACGCCTGGTCGTTCAGGTCCGTGAACGCCGAGTTCGACGTGAACTTCAGCTGCTCGTTCAGGTAGCTGTTCCACATCGCCGTGTAGACGCCCGTCACGGCCGTCATCGTCGGATCGTTGCCGCCCGAGTTCGGATCGATCTTGCCGGCGATACCGGTCGAGATCGCCGTCACGCGGCCGTCGTACGAACCGAGTGCCAGCCCTTGCGCCTGCAGCAGCGTCGTGAGGAACAGCGAATTGCCGCGCGCGTTGTAACCCGCGATGTCGAGCCCCCACGTCTGCAGCGTCGCCGTGTCGATGCCGGTGTAGTCCGACAGCTTCTGCACGGCGGCCGGATCGGCGTGCGGCACGTTGCGCAGCGCCGTCAGGTAGTCGGTACGCGCGAACTGCGCGACTTCCTCGACGAAGGTGCCGAGATCCGTCGGCGCCGGCTTGACGCCGAGTTTCTTGTGATACCACGCGTCGGCCGCCGCGGTCGGCAGCGCGCCGACCGGGTTGCCGGCCTGCCGGTAGTCGAGGATCGACGACTGCAGCGTGACGCCGTTCAGGTCGACGCCGTCCTCGTGCAGCTTGTACGCGAGCACGCAGCTGCGCGCGGTGCCGTACGACTCGCCGAACAGGTATTTCGGCGAATTCCAGCGGTTGTTCTTCGTCAGGTAGCGCTTGATGAACTGCTTCAGCGAATCCGCATCCTGGTCGACGCCCCAGAAATTGCGGTTCCTGTTCGGCGCGACGGCCGCCGAATAGCCGGTGCCGACCGGGTTGATGAACACCAGGTCGCTGTGGTCGATCATGCTGTCCGGGTTGTCTTCGATCTGGTACGGCGCGGGCGGCGTGAACCCCGGCATCGACGTCTTGATGCGCTTCGGCGCGAACGAGCCGAGCAGCACGAACACCGACGAAGAACCCGGCCCGCCGTTGTAGAAGAACGTGACCGGGCGCGTTTCTTCCTTCGCGCCGTCGGCCGTGAACGCGACGTAGAAGATCTTCGCGGCCGGCTGCGAGCTGCTCGGATCGACCGTCACGAGATGGCCGACCGTTGCCGTATACGCGATGCGCTGGCCGCCGATCAGGATCGTGTGATGCGTGATCGCGGCCGCCTCGGTCGTGTCGGTCACCGAGTCGTCGGGGCCGTTGCCGTACGCGACCGGATCGAAGAACGGCTGGTCGCGGCCGACGCTGAGCGCGACGGGATGGATGGTCGGCGGCACGCCATGCGAATTGTGGTCGCCGTGATGCAGCGGATACACGCCGCCGGAAGATGCGGAATCGATGCCCATCGTGCTGCTCCTGGAGGTGAAAACAGACGCGGGCAGGAAACCCGCGCCGAAAGGAAAGGCACGGACCGGCGCGTCAGCTCGCCGGCTTGCGCGCGAGAATCGCGGCGAGTTTCTCGCCGTCGGGGCTGCCGAGGCCCGTGCATGCGTCCCAGCCGGACGCAGCCGCAAACGTGCCGTTCGAGCCTTGCGTGATGTCGCGCAGCGCGCCCGGATTCTTGTACAGCACCGGATTGATCCAGCCGGCCGGCGCGCCGGCCGCCGCGTTGATCCGTGCGACCAGCGCGGCCCACAACGGCGCGACCGCGCTCGTGCCGCCCATCACCGCCGGCGTACCGGCGACCGACACCTCGTAGCCCGTTTGCGGCGATGCATCGCCGGCGACGTCCGGCACGCCGCGCTTCGCGAGCGGTGTGGTGCTGCCGTCGGCGAGCGCCACCGTCAGCCCCTGCTGCCAGGCCGGCACGTCGTACATCGTGCTGACGCCGCCGCCGCCCGCGCCGCCACCGCCCGCCTCGTCGTTCCACGTGACCTCGCCGCGAATGCCCTGCCCCGGCAGCGCATCGAGCTGCGTGCCGCCGCAGCCGAGCACGTACGGGCTCGACGCCGGAAAGTCGACGTGATCGGCGCCGTCCTGCAGCCCGTCACCCGAGCCGCTGTCGCCCGACGCCACGCACACCGTGATCCCCTGCGCGGCGGCCGCCTGCAGCACGCGGTTGAACGCCTGCGCCGACTGCGCCTGCCAGATCGCTTCCGGTCCGCCCCAACTGATCGAGATCACGGACGGCTGGTTGGTCTTGTCGGTGACGGCCGCGTTGACGGCCTGGATGAAGCCCGCGTCGCTGTTCGGCGCGAAGTAGACGGCGATCTTCGCGGCGGGCGCGATCGCACCGGCGATTTCGATGTCGAGCGCGACTTCGCCGTCCGGGCCGTTCGCCTCGCCGGTCGGCGCATTGCGGCCGGTGCCGACGTTCACGTCGACGACCGTCGGCGGCGTGTTGATCCCGAGGCTGCGAAAATACTGCTGGACATCGGCCGCGCGATAGCCGCCGCCGAGTTCGACGATCGCGATGCATTGCCCGGCACCGTCGCCGGCCGGAAAGCCGTACAGCGACGCGACCTGAATCGGCGTGAACGTGACGGCGGCCGCGCCGCGCGCGGGCCGGAACGGCGGACGCAGCCGGAAGTGCGGCCGCGCCTGCGGGCGGCTGTCGAGGCCGAGCACAGCCGTGACGGCATCGCCGAGCTCGTCGGGCAGCGCGATCGGGCCCGAGCGGCCGCGGTACTGGCCGATCGCGTGATGCTCGAAACGCTCGAGCTTCACGCTGAATGCCGCTTCGAACTGCTGGATCGTGCCGGACACCACGACGACGCTTTCGACCGGATCGACGCGATCGACCGTCAACTGGTGACGGCGGGCGAACGCCTCGGTCTTGCGGATGTCGTCGGGATTGGCGGAGAAACGCTGCGCGAAGGCCTCGCGCGACAGCGGTTTGGCGTGGGTGTCGCCGGTGGCGAGCTGGTGAACCAATGCATCGAGTTGCCCTTCTTCCTGCCGCCGCAACATGATCGTGACGTGGATGCGTTCCGCCGGATCGCACTGACCGAGGCACTTGGACTCGGCGACGATGCGGGGTTCACGGTCGGCTTGAAGATGCCTTGCCATGTTCAGACCCTCCTTGGTACCGCGTTGCACGGAACAGCCAGGAAATCGGACAGGGCCGGCCGGAGACGGTTCCGTTCGGTCAGTCGGTTCGCAACGGCGCGAAGCTAGAGGAAGTTTAGAACAGTCAGACGATTTGCGCGCGCGGCCGGGCCGTGCCGGCGGACGGCGTGCGAGGGCCGGCATGGCGCGCGGCCCGCGTCCGGTGACGCACCGCGCCACACGGGCGGTCGACCCGCGCGGCAGCGATGCAATGGCGTGGCTCAATCCATCGACAGGCGCAGCGCGAAGCCGATCAGCGCCGCGGAAAACGTCCAGCGCTGCACGGTCTGGGCGAGCGGATGCGCGCGCAGCCACGCTGCGATGCGCGACGCGCCGAACACGCACGCGAGGTCGAAACACACGCCGGCCGCGACCAGCATCGCGCCGAGCGCGAACATCTGCCATACGACCGGCCCGGCCTCGGGCCGCACGAACTGCGGCAACAGCACCGAGCAGAACAGCAGCGCTTTCGGGTTGAGCAGGTTCGTCAGCAGCCCCTTGAAGAACGACTGCCGAAGCTCGCCCTCGGCGGCGGCATCGCCGTCGCCGAGCGCGAACACAGGCGAGCGGAACACCTGGATCGCGACATAGGCGAGATAGAGCGCGCCGCCGTAGCGGATCGCTTCGTACAGCCATGGCGCGCTGCGGATCAGTGCCGCGACGCCGCAGGCGGACAGCGTCACGTGCGCGGTGCGCGACAGCGACAGGCCGGCCGCCGCGGCCATCCCCGGCCGCACGCCGCGACCGATGCTGGTCTGCAGCACGAGTGCCATGTCGGGCCCCGGCACCGCATAAATGGCCGCCAGCGCGGCGAGATAAATCAACAGCAAATGCGCGGAAATCATGATCGGCCCCCGTTCTTCAATGACGATATGTTGCCGCTGAAGCAGGAGGGATTATTGGCCATCTTTGGCTCAGGATTGGCGTTTCATAGGGGAATCCGCCACAATCATGAAATCCATAAACGGATTCCGCCAACATGACCGAACTCGACAAAACCGATCGCGCGATCCTCGCCGCGGTGCAGCGCGACGGCCGCCTGCCGATCGCGCGTCTCGCCGATGCCGTCGGCCTGTCCGAAACGCCGTGCGCACGGCGCCTGAAGCGTCTCGAAACCGACGGCTACATCGAGCGCTACCGCGCGCAGCTGTCGCGCCAGGCGCTCGGCTTCGGCGTGGTCGCGTTCGTGCTGGTGCGGTTCGCGACGCACGACCGCAAGGTCGCCGACCGGTTCGAACGGGAAGTGCTCGGCATCGAGCGGATCCTCGCCTGCCATAACGTCGCGGGCACGGCCGACTATCTGCTGCAGGTGGTCGCCCGCGATCTCGACGATTACGGCACGTTCCTGCGCGACTCGCTGCGGATGCTGCCGGGCGTGACGTCGATCGAATCGGCGCTGTCGTTGCGCGAAGTGAAGAACGACGCCGGGTTGCCGGTGCCTTGATGCGAGCCGCGACCCGCTCCGGCGTGACACTCGTTCACATTGCCGGCCTCGTCCGCCCTCACACCACGTCGGCCGATCGATGTGCGCGCTCGAGATCCTCGAGAAACGCTTCGACGAGCGGATCGCCGCGCCCGTCGCGCGCCACGACCATGTGGAACGTGACCTCGTAGTGAAGCTGGTCCGGATTGAGCGGCGCAAGCAGCCCCTGTGCGACATACGGCGCCGCGAAGTGCTGCGGCAGGTAGCCGAGGTGATGGCCTGACAGGATCAGCAGCGCGACCGCCTCCATGTTGTCGGCGGTCGCGGTCACGCGGTCGGGCGTCGTCGACATCTGCGCCTCCGGCAGCGGATACGAGCGCCACGCCCACTCGAATCCCGCGACGTCGGCCGGCGTCAGCGCGCCGGCGCGTTCGAACAGCGGATGCCCGCGGCCGCAGTACGCGACCTGCCGCTCGATGAACAGCGGCGTGTAGTGCAGCGTCGGCACGCGATGCCAGAAGTAGCCGACCGCGATCTGGATCTCGTTGCTCAGCAGCTTTTCCTCGAGATCGCCCGGCGCGCGCACCGAGATCGAGAAGCGCACGGCCTCGTCGCGCGTGCGGAACGCCGCGATCGCCTCGGCGATCCGCGCGTTCTGGCTGACCGGCGTATGGCCGATCAGCCCGATGTTCAGCGTGCCGACCAGCTGGCGGTCCATGTGCCGCGCCGCCATTCCGAACTCGTCGAGCGCGCCGAGCAGCTTGCGGCTCATCGCGTGGAACCGCTCGCCCTTCGGCGTGAGCCGGAAGCCGCTGCGGCCGCGCTCGCAGAGCCGGTAGCCGAGCCGCGTCTCGAGCGACGACAGCTGCGCGCTGATCGTCGACTGGCCGACGTTCAGCGTCGCCTGCGCGGCCGACACGCCGCCCGCGTCCGTGACCGCGAGAAATACGCGGATCAACCGCAGATCGAGGCTCGACAGATTCCCCAGCACGCTATTCCCCTTCCATACATCGATGAAAATCGATGTTTACGTCGCTATCTTCGCATTCTTCTTTCCGGCCGGACGCGTAAAACTATGCGCCAGACCGCGTCGCATGATACGGCAACCCCACATCGGAAGAGACGATCCATGAACGAACACACTCATTTCCAGCCGCTCGGCGGCAATGAAATGCCGCGCTGCGGCGGTATCGCGACGATGATGCGCCTGCCGCACGTGGCGAGCGCCGCCGGCCTCGACGCGTGTTTCGTCGGCGTGCCGTTCGATCTCGGCACCTCCAACCGCACCGGCGCGCGCTTCGGCCCGCGCCAGATCCGCACGGAATCCGTGCTGCTGCGCCCGTACAACATGGCCACCCGCGCGGCGCCGTTCGATTCGCTGCAGGTCGCCGACATCGGCGACGTCGCGATCAACCCGTACAACCTGCACGATTCCATCGCGCGCATCGAAGCCGCGTACGACGCGATCCTCGAGCACGACTGCAAGCCGATCACGCTCGGCGGCGACCACACGATCGCGCTGCCGATCCTGCGTGCGATCCACCGCAAGCATGGCAAGGTTGCATTGATCCACGTCGATGCACACGCCGACGTGAACGATACGATGATGGGCGAAAAGATCGCGCACGGCACGCCGTTCCGCCGCGCGGTCGAGGAAGGCCTGCTGCACGGCGACAAGGTCACGCAGATCGGCCTGCGCGGCACGGGTTACGCCGCGGAAGATTTCGACTGGTGCCGCGCGCAGGGCTTCCGCGTCGTCCAGGCCGAGGCATGCTGGAACAAGTCGCTCGCGCCGCTGATGGAAGAAGTGCGCGCGCGCATCGGCGATACGCCCGTCTATATCAGCTTCGACATCGACGGCATCGACCCGGCCTACGCACCGGGCACCGGCACGCCGGAAATCGCCGGTCTCACGGTGCCGCAGGCGCTCGAGATCATCCGCGGCGCGAAGGGGTTGAACATCGTCGGCTGCGATCTCGTCGAAGTCGCGCCGCCGTACGACCCGTTCGGCACGACGGCGCTGCTCGGCGCGACCCTCGCGTACGAGCTGCTGTGCGTGCTGCCGGGCGTTGCATACCGCGACTGATCCCGCCACTGGCACACGACCTATTCCAAATCAGAGGATTCCAGAGGAGCACATAACAGATGGGGACTTCCGTCAAGCAACCCAAGCGGGCGGCGCTCGCTTCGTTCGTCGGCACCACGATCGAGTGGTACGACTTCTATAGCTACGCGACCGCCGCCGCCATCGTCTTCGGGCCGCTGTTCTTTCCCGGTGAAAGCCGTTTCGTCAGCCTGCTCGCGTCGTTCGGCTCGTTCGCGGTCGGCTTCTTCGCGCGGCCGCTCGGCGGCGTGATGTTCGGCTATCTCGGCGACCGCTTCGGCCGCAAGCGCTCGCTGCTCGCGACGCTGATGCTGATGGCCGTGTCGACCGTCGCGATCGGCCTGCTGCCGACCCATGCGCAAGCCGGTGTCATTGCACCGATCCTGCTCGTGCTGATGCGCGTGCTGCAGGGCATCGCGGTCGGCGGCGAATGGGGCGGCGCGGTGCTGCTCGCCGGCGAGCATGCACCGGAAGGCAAGCGCACGTTCTTCGCGTCGTTCGCGCAGCTCGGCAGCGCGAGCGGCCTGATCCTGTCGATGCTCGCGTTCGGCGCGATCAGCACGCTGTCGAAGGACGACATGATGAGCTGGGGCTGGCGCGTGCCGTTCCTCGCGAGCTCGGTGCTGCTGATCGTCGGCTTCGTGATCCGCGCGAGCGTGTCGGAGTCGCCCGAGTTCGAGGAAGTGAAGAAGAGCGGCAACACCGCGCAAAACCCGGTGCGTGAAGCGCTCAAGTACTGGCCGCTGCTGTTGCTCGCCATCGGCGCGAATGTGTACGGGATCGCCGGCGTGTATTTTAGCAACATCTTCATGATCAGCTATGCGACGCAGTTCCTGTCGCTCGATCGTTCGATGGTGCTGCATTGCATGACCATCGTCGCCGTGCTGCAGTTCGTCGTGCAGCTCGCGGCCGCATTCCTCGCGCAGCGCTTCGGCACGACCCGCGTGCTGCTGATCACCGGCGCGTGGGCCGCGATCGTGCCGTTCGTGATGCTGCCGCTCGTGCACATGGGCACGCCGTTGTCGGTCACGGTCGGCGTCGGCCTCGCGACGCTCGCGGAATCGGGCTACTACTCGGTCGTCGCGGGGTTCGTCAGCGGCATCTTCATCGCACGCATCCGCTACACGGCAATCTCGATCGCATACCAGGTGTGCGGCGCGATCGCCGGCGGCCTGACGCCGCTCGTCGCGACGCTGATCGCGCAGCAAACCGCGCCGCAATGGTGGCCGCTCGCGATCCAGTACACGAGCGCCGCCGTGCTGTCGTCGCTGTGCGTGTGGCTGATCTCGCGCCGCGTCAGCATCGACGATGCCGGGGTGCCGGGCAAGCAGCACGACGCGCTGCCGCGCGCCGCGCGCACCGCGTAAGCGCGCGCAACGGGCAGGTGGCTTCGCCTGCCCGTTTGCATGAGGCGGCCGGCGCTCCGCCGCACCGCCTCGCATCCCCGAACGCTCATTGCAACACGCGGCCCGCCCATGCGGGCCGCAGGTTTTCCGCCCGATCGTCGATCATCGATCGCGGCGGCAGGCGCGCAGCGTTCGCGCGTTATTGCATGTGGCTGCGCAGCGTCTTCGCGGCGGCGACCATGTTCGTCAGCGCCGGAATCACTTCCGCCCACTGACGCGTCTTCAGCCCGCAGTCGGGGTTCACCCACAGACGTTCCGCCGGAATCCGCTCGGCCGCCCGCTTCATCAGGCCGACAATGTGATCCTGCGTCGGGATGTTCGGCGAGTGGATGTCGTACACGCCCGGCCCGATTTCGTTCGGATACTTGAAGTTGTCGAATGCGTCGAGCAGCTCCATGTCGGAGCGCGACGTCTCGATCGTGATCACGTCCGCGTCCATGTCGGCGATCGACGCGATGATGTCGTTGAACTCCGAATAGCACATGTGCGTGTGGATCTGCGTGTCGTCCTGCACGCCGTTCGCGGTGATGCGGAACGACTCGACCGCCCACTTCAGGTACTCGCCCCATTGCGCACGGCGCAGCGGCAGCCCTTCCCGGAGCGCGGCTTCGTCGATCTGGATCACGCGCACGCCGGCCTTCTCGAGATCGAGCACTTCGTCGCGAAGCGCGAGCGCGAGCTGATAGCACGACACCGAGCGCGGCTGGTCGTCGCGCACGAACGACCAGTTCAGGATCGTCACCGGGCCGGTCAGCATGCCCTTCATCGGCTTGCTCGTCAGCGATTGCGCATACGTGATCCATTCGACCGTCATCGCCTTCGGGCGGCTGATGTCGCCGAACAGGATCGGCGGCTTCACGCAGCGTGAACCGTACGACTGCACCCAGCCGAACTGGCTGAATGCGTAGCCGTCGAGCTGCTCGCCAAAGTATTCGACCATGTCGTTGCGCTCGGCTTCGCCGTGCACCAGCACGTCGAGTTCGAGCGATTCCTGTTCGCGCACGCTGCGCTCGATTTCCGCCTGCATTGCGTTGCGGTAGCCGGCTTCATCCAGCGCGCCGGCCTTGAACCGGCTGCGCGCGTGGCGGATTTCGGCGGTCTGCGGGAACGAACCGATCGTCGTCGTCGGGAAGGCCGGCAGGTTCAGCCGTGCCGACTGCTTCGGCGCGCGCTCCGTATAGGGGCTCACGCGGTTGCCGAGCTGCGCGTCGATGCGTGCGATCGCGGCCTTCACCGCCGGATTGTTCACGCGCGGCGAGCGGCGGCGCGAGTCGACCGCGGCGGCGTTTGCGGCCAGCGCGTCGGCCACCTTGGCGCGGCCTTCGTTCAGCGCGGTCGCGAGCACCGTCAGTTCGTCGAGCTTCTGCAGTGCGAACGCGAGCCACGAGCGGATCTCGGCGTCGAGCTTCTCTTCGCTCGCGAGATCGACCGGCACATGCAGCAGCGAGCACGACGGCGCGAGCCACAGGCGATCGCCCAATTGCTTCGCGAGCGGCTCGAGCCAGTCGAGCGTCGCGTTCAGGTCCGTCTTCCAGATGTTGCGGCCGTTGATTGCGCCCACCGACAGCACGCGGTCGGGCGGCAGTTCACGCACCAGTGCGTCGATTTCGTCGCGAGCGTTGATCGCGTCGATATGCAGGCCATCGGCCGGCAGCGACGCCGCGAGCGTCAGGTTGTCCTGCAACGGGCCGAAGTACGTGGCAAGCAGCAATTTGATGCGGCGCGTTTCCAGCGCCGCGTAGGCGGTGCGGAGTGCCTGGCGCCATTCGGCGTCGAGTTCGGTCACGAGGATCGGTTCGTCGATCTGCACCCATTCGACGCCCTGTGCGGTCAGCGTGTCGAGCAGCGCGCCATATACCGGCAACAGCTTCGGCAGCAACGCGAGACGATCCGAGTCGTCCTTCGCCTTGCCCAGCCACAGGTACGTGACGGGGCCGAGGATCACCGGCTTCGCGGCAACGCCCAGCGCCTGCGCTTCCGCCAGTTGCTGGAGCAGGCGCGACGGATCGAGCGAGAAGTTCGTGTCGGCGTGGAATTCCGGGACGATGTAGTGATAGTTGGTGTCGAACCACTTCGTCATTTCACCGGCGGAGACGCCGCCGCAACACGCCGCATGCTCTTCCACAGATTGCGCCGAACGGCCACGTGCGACGCGGAAATAGTTGTCGAGCGCATCGCCATGGAAGCCTTGCACGCGCTTCGGCAGGTTGCCGAGCGTGAAGCTCATGTCGAGCACCTGGTCGTAGAACGCGAAATCGCCGATCGGCGCGAGATCCAGGTCGCGCTGGTCGTTCCAGTGGCGCTGGCGCAGCTCGGCGCCGAGCGCCTTCAGCTCGTCGCGCGACGATTCGCCCTTCCAGTAGCGTTCGAGACCGAACTTGAGTTCGCGCTGCGCGCCGATGCGCGGAAAACCGAGGTTGTGTGTCGTCACCATGAAGCTGCCGCCCAGAGAAAAATTGAAGATCCGACAGCCATCATAGGGATTTCATCTCATGAAATAAAATGGCATTATTTCATTCATCCATTAAATCTGTTCATGCATCCGTTGAATGAGCCATCGCCATGCTGGAACGATTCCATCTCATCGTCATTCGTGAAGTCGAGCGCCAGGGCTCGCTGACCGCGGCCGCCAATGCGCTGCACCTCACGCAATCGGCGCTCAGCCATACCGTCCGGAAAATCGAGCAGCAGCTCGGCACGCCGATCTGGGATCGCGAAGGCCGCGGCCTGCGGCTCACGCAGGGCGGGCAATATCTGCTGAAGCTCGCGAACCGGCTGTTGCCGCAGTTCGAGCTCGCCGAGGAGCGGATGCAGCAATACGCGAAGGGCGAACGCGGCACGCTGCGCATCGGGATGGAGTGCCACCCGTGCTACCAGTGGCTGCTGAAGGTCGTGTCGCCGTACCTCTCGCGCTGGCCGGACGTCGACGTCGACGTGAAGCAGCGCTTCCAGTTCGGCGGCATCGGCGCGCTGTTCGGCCATGACATCGACGTGCTCGTGACGCCCGACCCGCTGAACAAGCCGGGGCTGCGCTTCGATCCCGTGTTCGATTACGAGCAGGTGCTGGTGGTTGCCGACGCGCACCGGTTCGCGAGCGCCAACTACGTGACACCCGAGCAGCTCGGCGATGAAATCCTCATCACGTACCCGGTCGAGACCGACCGGCTCGACATCTACAACCAGTTCCTGACGCCGGCCGGCATCGTGCCGCGGCGCCACAAGTCGATCGAGACAACCGACATCATGCTGCAGATGGTGGCGAGCGGGCGCGGCGTGGCCGCGCTGCCGAGATGGCTGGCCGACGAATATGCGGACCGGATGCCGGTCGTGCCGGTCAAGCTCGGGAAGAAGGGTATCGCGAAGCAGATCTTTCTCGGCATCCGCGAAGCGGACGCGTCGATCGACTATCTGGCCGCGTTCGTCGCGCTGGCGCGCGAATCGACGTGGAGCGCGCCGCGCATGCTGCGCTAGGCGCGCCCCGATGCCATGCGCGTCAGGCGGCGCGCATGCCGGTGCGTTCGCCACGTTCGACCCAGGCGCCGAACAGCAGGCCGATGCCGGCCTGCGTGTGGCGGCTGCCCCGTTCGGGCTCGGGTGCGTCGCCCTTCGCGGCGTCGAGTTTTTCTTCGAAGGAGATGGCCTGATCGACTTGCGGTTCGCCGACGAGCGCGGCCATCGCGCACGTGCGCCGGAGGGACGCGACGGCTGCGACCCGTATCGATATCGCACCGCTGGCGTGTACGGTATTCGTCGCGTCGCACGATGGCTGGACAACGATCGCGAACGACGCTCGACGCGATGCCGACAGGTGAGCCCACGTGCTCACTATCTGGAGACTGACGGCATCGCCTTCCTGCATCTGCAAGACAACCGTTCGTCCTCCGGACTGTCATCAAACTGACGGGTAGCGAAAGCTAGGATCGGCCACGGTTCCCTTCCGAGATGCCGCCATGAATCAGCCTGCTTCGTCCCCCGCGAACCATTCCGGCTCAACCGAACGCTCCCGGCAGGTCGGCTATGCCGTCTTCCTGCTGGTGCTCGCGATCGGCGCCGTCTATATCGCGACCCACTTGATCGCCGATCTGTCTCCCGTCCGCGAAGGGTCGCTGTTCCCTTATCTGATGCTCGTTGCCGCGTTGCTGATCGCACTCGGCTTCGAATTCGTCAACGGCTTCCACGACACCGCGAATGCGGTCGCGACCGTCATCTACACCCACTCGCTGACGCCGAACGTCGCGGTGATCTGGTCCGGCATGTGGAACTTCCTCGGCGTGATGGTTTCGAGCGGTGCCGTCGCATTCGGCATCCTGCAGCTGCTGCCGGTCGAGCTGATCCTGCAGGTCGGCAGCGGCTCGGGCTTCGCGATGGTGTTCGCACTGCTGATCGCCGCGATCGTCTGGAACCTGGCGACCTGGTATTTCGGGTTGCCGTCGTCGAGCTCGCATACGCTGATCGGGTCGATCATCGGCGTCGGGCTGATGAACCAGCTGATGCACGGGCCGTCCGGCACGAGCGGCGTCGACTGGGGGCAGGCGCTCGGCGTCGGCAAGTCGCTGCTGTTCTCGCCGATCGTCGGCTTCCTGTGCGCGTCGCTGCTGCTGCTCGTGCTGAAGGCCGTCGTGCGGATTCCGGAACTGTACAAGGAGCCGCCGAAGGATCAGCCGCCGCCGTTCTGGATTCGCTGCCTGCTGATCCTCACGTGCACCGGCGTGTCGTTCGCGCACGGGTCGAACGACGGGCAGAAAGGGATGGGGCTCATCATGCTGATCCTGATCGGCACGGTGCCGACCGCGTATGCGCTGAACAAGGCCGTCACCCCGGCCGAATCGCAGACGTTCGTCGCCGTCGCGAACCAGGCCGCCGCGACGTTCGGGAAATACGCGAACGGCGTCGCACCGTCCGCGAATCCGCGCGCCGATGTCGAACACTTCGTGCAGCACCGCGAGATGACGCCCGCCGTGCTGCCGGCCGTACAGCAACTGTCCACGTCGCTCGCGGCTGCGGTCGGCTCGTCGGGTTCGATGGCGGCCGTGCCGCAACGTGACGTCGACAACGTGCGCAACACGATGTATCTGGTGTCCGAAGCGATCCGCCTGATCGAGAAGTCGGGGCAGCCCGCCTTCGCCGCCAACGACAAGCTCGCGATCGACAACTATCGCAAGCAGCTCGACCACGCGACCAAGTTCATTCCGACCTGGGTGAAGGTGGCCGTCGCGATTGCGCTCGGCCTCGGCACGATGGTCGGCTGGAAGCGGATCGTCGTGACCGTCGGCGAGAAAATCGGCAAACAGCACCTGACGTACGGACAGGGTGCGTCGGCCGAACTCGTCGCAATGCTGACGATCGGCGCGGCCGATGCGTACGGGCTGCCCGTGTCGACGACGCACGTGCTGTCGTCGGGCGTCGCGGGCACGATGGCCGCGAATGGATCCGGATTGCAGTGGCGCACGGTGCGCAGCCTCGTGCTCGCGTGGGTGCTGACGCTGCCGGCGTCGATCGTGCTGGCGGGCGCACTTTACTGGTTGTTCCGGTCGCTGGCGTAATCAGCGCGCGGCGGGGAGGCCGGCGGAGAACCGGTCGCCCGCCACGGATGGTTCGGCGGCCGCTTTTCTGCTTGTCCGCCTTTCTGCTTGTCTGCATGCGCGGTGTCCGCGACGCTTCGCCAACGGTTCCCCCTCGCCCCTTTCCGAATTGGAGCGCAAGATCTGGAGCGCGACGGCACGCGCATGCCGCTAGACTGGGTTCATCATCTTTCATCATGGCTTCGACCCGGCACGACACGCTTCCGCGGCATTCCGCGCGCCTGTACGAGCACGGCGCCATATCGCTGACGAACCGAGGTACGCCCGTGAACATCGCCGATCTGCAACCTGCCGTCGCATCGACGGACATCGCACCACGCGTCGACGCAATCGACTGGCCGACCGTCGATGCCGAGCTCGATCGATACGGATGCGCACGAGTGCCGGGCCTGATTTCCGCAAGCGAGTGCGAGGCGCTCGCGTCGCTCTATCCGCGGGATGCGCTCCATCGTTCACGCGTCGTGATGGCACGACACGGATTCGGACGCGGCGAATACAAGTATTTCGCGTACCCGCTGCCTGCGGTCGTTGCCGATCTGCGCGCGACGCTCTACCCGCATCTCGCGCCGATCGCGAATCGCTGGAACCAGGCGCTCGGGATCGACGTCCGCTATCCGAACGATCATCGGGCGTTCGTCGAGCGCTGTCACGCAGCGGGACAGACGCGACCGACGCCATTGATCCTGCAATACGGTCCCGACGACTACAACTGTCTCCACCAGGATCTCTACGGCGAGCATGTGTTTCCGCTCCAGGTCGCGATCCTGCTGTCGGCGCCGGGGCGTGATTTCACGGGTGGGGAGTTCGTCCTGACGGAGCAGCGGCCACGGATGCAGTCGCGTGCGGAAGTGGTGCCGTTGATGCAAGGCGACGCCGCGATCTTCGCGGTGCACGGCAGGCCCGTGCAGGGAACCCGCGGCGTCTATCGTGTCAACTTGCGCCATGGCGTGAGCCGCATTCGAAGCGGCCGCCGTCACACGGTCGGCATCATCTTCCATGACGCCCAGTGACGGCAATCGCAACGAGCGCGATGATTGTTCTGTCGTCCGTCACTCGAACGGATTCGCGCCAACCGCATCGTGGATCATTGCCGAAGGATCGCTGCGCGCCGACACCAGCCCGTGATCGGGTCGGTCGCCGGCAGGATAGCGACCGATGTCGCTACCCTCCACGCCATCGCCGGCACGATGGATCGACATTTCAGGTGAGCGACAGGAAGCACGGGGGGCTCACCTGTCGCGATGCCCATGCGATGTGGGGTTCGGCCTACCCTCGTGCCACACTGGCCCGCAATCGATCGCCCGCATCGAAGGCCAGCCGTGCGTAGCCCGGCAACGTCAGCAACGCGAGCACGCCTGCGGCAACGAACGCCCAGCGGAAATCGTCGAGTACGTAGTGCATGCCGGCCGCATCGCCGCGCACCAGTGCCGCGAGCCGCAACGACAACGCACCGAACGCGATTCCCATCCCGATCGTCATCTGTTGCGCGGCGCTCCACAGCGTGCTGGCCGCGCTCGTCTGACGAGCGGGGATATCCGCATACGCCAGCGTCGCGAGCGTCGTGAACTGCATCGATCGCGTGAGCCCGTAGACGAATACGACGAACAGCGTGATCGCCAGCGGCGTCGACGCGGTCAGCCAGCCGCATGCGATCGTGAAGAGGCCGACGATCGTCACGTCGACGAGTGCCACGCGCCGGAAGCCGAAACGGTCGAGGATCCACGACGTCCCCGCTTTCATCCCGAGATTGCCGAGCGCGCTCGCCAGCAACAGCAGGCCGGACTGGAACGGCGACAGCCCGAAGCCGATCTGGAACAGCAGCGGCAGCAGATACGGCACGGCGTTGATCGCCATCCGCGTGATCGAGCCGGTGATCACCGTGACGGAGAACGTCGGCACCTTCAGCGTCGTGAAATCGAGCAGCGGATGCGCGCAACGTTGCGCGTGCATCCACGCGGCGATGCCGAACAGCACGCTCGCGCCCACCAACAGGCCCGCACGCGTGACGTCGACGTCCTGCTGGCCGGCCGCTTCGGTACCAATCAGCAGACAGGTCAGCGCACCGCCGGCCAGCACGAAGCCGACCCAGTCAAGCGGCCGTTGCTCGTCGGCGCGCGCGTTCCGGACGATCAGCCAAGTACAGACGAGTGCAGCAATGCCGAACGGGACATTCAACAGGAAGATCCATCGCCATGACGCGTAGGTCGTGATGAAGCCTCCGATCGGCGGCCCGACGACCGGCGCGACGATGCCCGGCCAGGTGATCGTCGCGATCGCACGCATCAGCTTTGCCTTCTCGGTGCTGCGCACGACGATCATCCGCCCGACCGGCACCATCATCGCCCCGCCGACGCCCTGCAGCAGGCGCGCAGCCGTGAACGTCATGACGCCCTCGGACAACCCGCACAGCACCGATGCGCCGGTAAAGACGACGATGGCACTCGCGAACACCGTGCGCGAACCGTAGCGGTCCGCGATCCAGCCGCTGATCGGGATGAACACCGCGAGCGCCAGCATGTAGGCCGTCATCCCGAGACTCAGCGCGTTCGGCCCGACGCCGAACGAACGCGCCATTTGCGGCAGTGCGGTCGCGATCACGGTCGTGTCGAGATACTCCATGAAGAACGTTGCGGCGACGAGATACGGCAAGAAGTCGGTCGTCCGACCACCTTGGGCGGGGCTGTCAGTCATGAACGGTGCGGGAGACGGAATGCGAAAGACGCCGACGGCCGGCCGATGCAACAAGTGCCGGGAATCGGGGCGAATGGCGATATTACCCTGAAGGGTTGGCTCTCTGCTCGGTTGGACATGTCGCGCAAATGGACTTTATGCGCATAGATTTTTATGACGATGTCGTGCGGCGTTCGCCAAGTGGCGCGGACGATCAAGTCGATCGCGACACGTCGATGGAGGGGCGGTTCGAGCTGGCCGGCGCCCGTCGTGCGCCGACGTCGGCGAGCCAATGCCCCACTCCGCCGCGGTTGCCGTTTCCGGCGCCCCAATGCAAAAACCCCCGCCTTTCGGGCGGGGGTTTCTGGCTTAGGGAGCCTGACGATTACCTACTTTCACACGGGAATCCGCACTATCATCGGCGTAGAGTCGTTTCACGGTCCTGTTCGGGATGGGAAGGGGTGGGACCGACTCGCTATGGTCATCAG
>NZ_JBQEON010000007.1:0-2926 GCF_052045245.1 Burkholderia sp. 22313 | reverse complement strand
GCCGATCTACAAGGCAGACTTGTTATAGGATCAAGCCTTACGGGCAATTAGTATCAGTTAGCTGAACGCATTACTGCGCTTACACACCTGACCTATCAACGTCCTGGTCTCGAACGACCCTTCAAGGGGATCTAGTCCCCAGGGATATCTCATCTTAAGGCGAGTTTCCCGCTTAGATGCTTTCAGCGGTTATCTCTTCCGAACATAGCTACCCGGCGATGCCACTGGCGTGACAACCGGTACACCAGAGGTTCGTCCACTCCGGTCCTCTCGTACTAGGAGCAGCCCCCTTCAAATATCCAACGCCCACGGCAGATAGGGACCAAACTGTCTCACGACGTTTTAAACCCAGCTCACGTACCTCTTTAAATGGCGAACAGCCATACCCTTGGGACCGGCTACAGCCCCAGGATGAGATGAGCCGACATCGAGGTGCCAAACACCGCCGTCGATATGAACTCTTGGGCGGTATCAGCCTGTTATCCCCAGAGTACCTTTTATCCGTTGAGCGATGGCCCTTCCATACAGAACCACCGGATCACTATGACCTGCTTTCGCACCTGCTCGACTTGTCGGTCTCGCAGTTAAGCACGCTTATGCCATTGCACTATCAGCACGATTTCCGACCGTACCTAGCGTACCTTCGTACTCCTCCGTTACGCTTTGGGAGGAGACCGCCCCAGTCAAACTGCCTACCATGCACTGTCCCCGACCCGGATCACGGGCCAAGGTTAGAACCTCAAACAAACCAGGGTGGTATTTCAAGGACGGCTCCACCGAAACTAGCGTTCCGGTTTCATAGCCTCCCACCTATCCTACACAGATCGGTTCAAAGTCCAATGCAAAGCTACAGTAAAGGTTCATGGGGTCTTTCCGTCTAGCCGCGGGTAGATTGCATCATCACAAACACTTCAACTTCGCTGAGTCTCGGGAGGAGACAGTGTGGCCATCGTTACGCCATTCGTGCAGGTCGGAACTTACCCGACAAGGAATTTCGCTACCTTAGGACCGTTATAGTTACGGCCGCCGTTTACCGGGACTTCAATCAAGAGCTTGCACCCCATCATTTAATCTTCCGGCACCGGGCAGGCGTCACACCCTATACGTCCACTTTCGTGTTTGCAGAGTGCTGTGTTTTTATTAAACAGTCGCAGCCACCAGTTTATTGCAACCCCTTCACCCTCTGCGCGCAGGCGCATCAAGCTACAAGGGCGTACCTTATCCCGAAGTTACGGTACCAATTTGCCGAGTTCCTTCTCCCGAGTTCTCTCAAGCGCCTTAGAATACTCATCTCGCCCACCTGTGTCGGTTTGCGGTACGGTCATCGTTAGACTGAAGCTTAGAGGCTTTTCTTGGAACCACTTCCAATTGCTTCGCTCCCGAAGGAGCTCGCGCCACACCCTTGAATCCCGCGCCCGGATTTGCCTAAGCGCCTTCTCCAATGCAGCGACCGGGACTTCCAACACCCGGACAACCTTCCGCGATCCGTCCCCCCATCGCATCTAACAATGGTGCAGGAATATTGACCTGCTTCCCATCAGCTACGCATTTCTGCCTCGCCTTAGGGGCCGACTCACCCTACGCCGATGAACGTTGCGTAGGAAACCTTGGGCTTACGGCGAGGGGGCCTTTCACCCCCTTTATCGCTACTCATGTCAGCATTCGCACTTCCGATACCTCCAGCACGCTTTTCAACGCACCTTCGCAGGCTTACGGAACGCTCTCCTACCATGCGAGCAAAGCTCGCATCCGCAGCTTCGGTATATAGCTTAGCCCCGTTACATCTTCCGCGCAGGACGACTCGATCAGTGAGCTATTACGCTTTCTTTAAAGGGTGGCTGCTTCTAAGCCAACCTCCTGACTGTTTTAGCCTTCCCACTTCGTTTCCCACTTAGCTATATTTGGGGACCTTAGCTGGCGGTCTGGGTTGTTTCCCTCTTGACACCGGACGTTAGCACCCGATGTCTGTCTCCCGTGATTGCACTCTTCGGTATTCGGAGTTTGCTATGGCGGGGTAATCTGCAATAGACCCCCCAACCATGACAGTGCTCTACCCCCGAAGGTGAGACACGAGGCACTACCTAAATAGTTTTCGGAGAGAACCAGCTATTTCCAAGTTTGTTTAGCCTTTCACCCCTATCCACAGCTCATCCCCTAACTTTTCAACGTTAGTGGGTTCGGACCTCCAGTACGTGTTACCGCACCTTCATCCTGGCCATGGATAGATCACTTGGTTTCGGGTCTACGCCCAGCAACTGAACGCCCTATTCGGACTCGCTTTCGCTACGCCTGCCCTATACGGTTAAGCTTGCTACTGAACGTAAGTCGCTGACCCATTATACAAAAGGTACGCCGTCACCCCTTGCGAGGCTCCGACTGTTTGTATGCATGCGGTTTCAGGATCTATTTCACTCCCCTCCCGGGGTTCTTTTCGCCTTTCCCTCACGGTACTGGTTCACTATCGGTCGATCACGAGTATTTAGCCTTGGAGGATGGTCCCCCCATCTTCAGACAGGATTTCACGTGTCCCGCCCTACTTGTCGCACACCTAGTTCTTTCATACTGTTTTCGCCTACAGGGCTATCACCTGCTATGGCCGCACTTTCCAGAGCGTTCGGCTAACAATACAAATAAAGAGTGCAAGGCTCATCCCATTTCGCTCGCCACTACTTTGGGAATCTCGGTTGATTTCTTTTCCTGCGGTTACTTAGATGTTTCAGTTCACCGCGTTCGCTTCACATGGCCTATGTATTCAGCCATGGATACTCCAAAAGGAGTGGGTTTCCCCATTCGGACATCTACGGATCAAAGCTCGTTTGCCAGCTCCCCGTAGCTTTTCGCAGGCTACCGCGTCCTTCATCGCCTGTGATCGCCAAGGCATCCACCACATGCACTTGTTCGCTTGACCCTATAACGAGTCTGTCTC
>NZ_JBQEON010000006.1:0-200828 GCF_052045245.1 Burkholderia sp. 22313 | reverse complement strand
CAGGGCGCGAGCACGATCACGATGCAGGTCGCGCGCAACTTCTTCCTGTCGAGCGAGAAGACCTACACGCGCAAGATCTACGAGATGCTGCTCGCGTACCGGATCGAGCGCGCGCTGACGAAAGATCAGATTCTCGAGGTCTACATGAATCAGATCTATCTCGGCCAGCGCGCGTACGGCTTCGCGAGCGCCGCGCGGGTCTACTTCGGCAAGGACCTGAAGGACATCACGCTCGCGGAAGCTGCGATGCTCGCCGGGCTGCCGAAGGCGCCGTCCGCGTATAACCCGGTCGTCAATCCGAAGCGCGCGAAGGTGCGTCAGGAGTACATCCTGAAGCGCATGCTCGAGATCGGCTACATCACGCAGCCGCAGTACGACCAGGCGGTGAAGGAAGAGATCCACGTGCGCACGCCGGGCAACCAGTACGCGGTGCACGGCGAATATGTCGCCGAGATGGTGCGGCAGATGATGTACCAGCAGTACAAGGACGAAACCTACACGCGCGGGCTGACCGTCACGACGACGATCAACTCGACCGACCAGGAAGCGGCCTACCAGGCCGTGCGCCGCGGCATCCTCGACTACGAGCGCCGTCACGGCTATCGCGGGCCGGAAGGTTCGATCACCCTGCCGGCGGCCGGCGACGACCGCGACGAGGCGGTCGACGACGCGCTTGCCGATCACCCGGACAACGGCGATCTGCAGTCGGCGGTGGTGCTGTCGGCGTCGCCGAATGCGGTCGAGGTGCAGTTCGTCGGCGGTGCGACGACGACGATCGGCCCGGCCGGGCTGCGCTTCGTAGCGGGCGCGCTGAGTCCGCGCGCGAATGCCGCGCTGCGGATCAAGCCCGGCTCGATCGTGCGCGTGATGAAGGACGGCAAGACGGGCTGGCAGGTCGTGCAACTGCCGCAGGTCGAAGGCGCGCTGGTCGCGATCGCGCCGCAGGACGGCGCGATCCGCTCGCTCGTCGGCGGCTTCGACTTCAACAAGAGCAAGTTCAACCACGTGACGCAGGCGTGGCGCCAGCCGGGCTCGTCGTTCAAGCCGTTCATCTATTCGGCGTCGCTCGACAAGGGGCTCGGGCCGGCGACGATCATCAACGATGCGCCGCTGTACTTCCCGCCGAGCGTGCCGGGCGGCACCGCGTGGGAGCCGAAGGACGACGACCAGCCTGACGGTCCGATGTCGATGCGCACCGGCCTGCAACGTTCGAAGAACCTCGTGTCGATCCGGATCCTCGCGTCGATCGGCACGCAGTACGCGCAGCAGTACGTGACGCAGCGCTTCGGCTTCGATCCGGCAAAGACGCCGCCGTACCTGCCGATGGCGCTCGGCGCGGGCCTGGTGACGCCGCTGCAGCTCGCGACCGGCTATGCGGTGTTCGCGAACGGCGGCTACAAGGTCGATCCGTACCTGATCGCCGAAGTCGACGACGCGCGCGGCCAGCCGCTGCAGAAGTCGCAGCCGGTGGTCGCCGGCGGCACCGCGCCGCGCACGATCGAAGGCCGCAACGCATACGTGATGAACAGCCTGCTGCATACGGTCGCGACGGCCGGCACGGGCGCGGGTACCAACGCGCTCGGCCGCGGCGACCTGCAGGGCAAGACCGGTACGACGAACGATGCGAAGGACGGCTGGTTCGCCGGCTACCAGCAGTCGCTCGTCGCGGTCGCGTGGATGGGCTTCGATCAGCCGAAGAGTCTCGGCAGCCGCGAATTCGGCGCGCAGCTCGCGCTGCCGATCTGGGTGAACTACATGCGCACCGCGCTGAACGGCGTGCCCGAGCAGCAGATGCCGATGCCGGACGGCCTGACGACGATCGACGGCGAGCTGTACTACGCCGATCGCACGCCGGGCAACGGCTTCGTCGCGAGCGTGGACATCAACCCGGCCGCGAACGCGATCAGCGCGAACGATGCGCTCGGCTCGGCCGGCGCGGCAGGGCTCGCGCCGCCGCCCGTCACGCAGCAGGAGAAGCAGCAGATCATGGACATGTTCGAGAACAAGTAAGCGATACGCGGATGGTTCGCATGCGACGGGCGCCTTCGGGCGCCCGTTTTTTTATGTCTCGTCGCGCCGACGAGTGCGGGTTCCGGACGGCGAATCAGAACGGCGCGCAGGCCGGCACGAGCGTGACGCCGACCGACTCCCGGCGAAAGCGCTCGCGGTATGCGTGCCGGATCGCGGCAGCGCCGATCACGTGCCGTGTGAGCCGCCGGCACGTCGGGCACGTCGTGCGGCACGCATCCGGCGGCGGCATCTGCCTATTTCGCGTCCGGCGCCCCTCGTGTGCGTAAAACGCTGCGCGCTCAACCACTTGCGTGTTTGTCCGGCGGGTTATCAACAGGGCTGTCAACATAAACTGGGGATAACCCTGAGGACCCGGCACGGGGTCAGGGCTGCAATTTCGCGTGCGCGAGATGCATGCCGAGCGTCGCCGGGTCGGTGTTCGTGCCCGACAGCAGCACGCCGACGCGCTTGCCCTGCAGCGTTTCGCGCAGCGGGCCGAGCAGCGCCGCGAGCGCTGCCGCGCACGCCGGTTCGACCGACAGCTTCAGATGCGAGAACAGGAACAGCATCGCCGCGCGCAGCGCGTCGTCGGACACCGTGACGATGCGGTCGACGTGGCGCCGGCACAGCTGGTAGCTGTATTCCTCGGTGTGCGGCGCCATCAGCGAATCGGCGATGGTCTGCATCGCACCCATCTTGATCGTGTGATTCGCCGCGAAACTGCGGCTCATCGCGTCGGCGCCTTCGGGCTCGACGCCGTACACGTGCACGCGCGGATTCGCGAGCCGCAGTGCGGTCGCCATGCCGGCCGCGAGCCCGCCGCCGCCGATCGGCACGATCACCGCGTCGAGATCGGGCGTCTGCGTGGCCCATTCGTAGCCGAGCGTCGCGGTGCCGAGAATCGTGTGATAGCCGTTGAACGGATGGATGAAGAAGCGGCCTTCCTCGGCCTCGATCCGCCGCACGAGGTCGAATGCCTGCGACGCGCTGCCGGCGAGCACGACTTCCGCGCGGTACTGCTTGCACTGCGCGATGCGCGTCGGGCTCGCGGTATGGAACATCACGACCTTCGCGCTGCTGCCGAGCCGCATCGCCGCATACGCGACGGCCGCCGCGTGATTGCCGGCCGACACGCACGTGACGCCGGCGTTCTTGCGCGCCTCGTCGAGCGCGAGCAGGTGCGTGAACGCACCGCGCGCCTTGAAGCTGCCGCTTGCCTGCAGCAGCTCGAACTTGAAGTTGACGTGCGTGCCCTCGAGGGACGGGAGGTCGGCGCGCTCGAACACCGGGGTGCGCGCGACCCACGGCGACAACGCGAAATGCTGCGCGGCGATTTCGTCGAGCGTCGGAATCGGCTCGCCGTCGATCGTCGTATGGGCATTGCCCTGTTGTTCAGTCGACATGACGTGGCGGGTGGCGGGTGGCGGGAGTGGGCCGGCCCGCACACGCGGGCCGGCGTGGCGGGGGCAGTCAGTGTGCGTCGACCGACATGCTGCGGATGAACTTGCGCAGGAACTGCTCGCAACCGGCGAGCTGCGCGAGCTCGACATACTCGTTCGGCTTGTGCGCCTGTTCGATGTTGCCGGGCCCGCAGACGATGCTCGGGATGCCCGCGCGTTCGAACAGGCCGGCCTCGGTGCCGTACGCGACCTTGCGCTTGTCCTGGTCGGCCGTCAGCGCGCGCACGAGCTGCGTGATCGCGGCCTGTTCGGTTACATCGAGCCCGGGCGCGGCGGCGATCTTCGAGAACTCGATCGCCGCGTTCGGATGCTCGCGGCGCATCTGCGGCAGCAGCGTTTCCCGTGCGTACGCCTCGATGCGCGTGAAGATCTGCTCGGGATCGAGCGTCGGCAGGTTGCGGAACTCGAAGTCGAACCGGCATTCGGCCGGCACGGTGTTGATCGCGTTGCCGCCCTGGATCGTGCTCGTCTGCGCGGTCGTAAACGGTACGTCGTACAGCTCGTCGAACGGGCCTTCGGCGCGGAAGCGCTCGGCGATGTCGCGGATGTGGCAGATGAGGCGCGCCGCATATTCGATCGCGTTCAGGCCCTTCGGTGTCAGCGACGAGTGCGCCGCGTGGCCGCGCACGCAGCAGCGGTACGCGTTGATGCCCTTGTGCGCGATGATCGGCCGCATGCTGGTCGGCTCGCCGACGATGCAGCCGGACGGCTTCACGCCGCGCTTGACGAGATCGGCGATCAGCAGCGGGGCGCCCGCACAGCCGATTTCCTCGTCATAGGACAGCGCGAAATGGATCGGCTGCGCGAGCCTGGTCGCCTGCATCTCGGGCAGGAGCGCGAGCGCCGTGCCGATGAAGCCTTTCATGTCGCAGGTGCCGCGGCCGTACAGGCGGCCATCGCGCAGCTCCGGCGCGAACGGGTTGCTGTCCCACTGCTGGCCGTCGACCGGCACGACGTCGGTGTGCCCCGACAGCACGATGCCGCCGTCGGTCGAGCCATCGTGCGCGGGCACGGTCGCGAACAGGTTGGCCCAGCCTTCGCGCGGATCGTGCGTGAGCGTCGACGCGATGCCCTTCGCGGCGAGCGCGTCGCGCACCGTTTCGATCAGGCCGAGGTTCGGCACGCGGCTCGTCGTGTCCATCGACACCAGTTGCTTGATCCAGGGCAGGCTGACGAGCGCGGCGTCGCCTTGGTCGGCGGCGGACGGCGCCGTCGCGTCGAGAGTGGACATGGCAAAACTCCGTCTGATGAATGGGAAAATCATACTCAAAAACGCGTCCGCCCGCCCGCGCCGGCCGCGATGCGGTGCAGCATCGCGGCCGTGCCGTCAGCCCGCCGTCAACGTGCGGCGCTCGCCGCACCCGCGCGCGGTGCGAGCGCGCGCAGCGTCTCCTTGATCGTCGACACGCGGATCGCGAGATCGGGCGAGCGCGTCTCGATGCGCAGCTTGTCCTGGCCCGCGAGCTTGATGTGCCGGTGCTTCTGCACCATCTCGATGATCCGCATCGGATCGATCGGCGGGTTCGGCTCGAACTGCAGCCCGATCGCGGCCTCGCTCGCGTCGATCTTGACGATGCCGAGCGGCTTCGCGGCGAGCCGCAGCCGGTGCGTCTCGACGAGCGCGTGCGCTTGCGGCGGCAGCTTGCCGAAGCGGTCGATCAGCTCTTCCTGGATGCCGTCGATCGCGTCGCCGTGCTCGCAGTTCGCGAGACGCTTGTACAGCGACAGCCGCTCCTGCACGTCCGCGCAGTAGTCGGCCGGCAGGATCGCGGGCGCATGCAGGTTGATTTCCGTCGTCGCGGCGAGCGGAGCGGTGAGGTCGGGCTCCTTGCCGTTCTTCAGCGCCTTCACCGCGTCGTTCAGCATGTCGGTGTAGAGCTGGAAGCCGATCTCGTGGATCTCGCCCGACTGCTTGTCGCCGAGCACCTCGCCGGTGCCGCGGATCTCGAGGTCGTGCATCGCGAGATAGAAGCCCGAACCGAGTTCCTCCATCTGCTGGATCGCCTCGAGCCGGCGCTGTGCCTGCTTGGTCAGCGCCTGCGGATCGTGGACCAGCAGGTACGCATAGGCCTGGTGGTGCGAACGCCCGACGCGGCCGCGCAACTGGTGAAGCTGCGCGAGGCCGAACTTGTCCGCGCGGTGCATGATGATCGTGTTCGCGCTCGGCACGTCGATACCGGTCTCGATGATGGTCGTGCAGAGCAGCACGTTCGCGCGCTGCGCGACGAAATCGCGCATCACGCGCTCGAGCTCGCGCTCGTGCATCTGGCCGTGCGCGATCACGATGCGCGCTTCCGGCACCAGCGCCTCGAGCATTGCCTTGCGGTTCTCGATCGTCTCGACTTCGTTATGCAGGAAGTACACCTGGCCGCCGCGCTTGAGCTCGCGCAGCATCGCCTCGCGGATCACGCTTTCTTCCTCGCGGCGCACGAAGGTCTTGATCGCGAGCCGCTTCTGCGGCGCGGTCGCGATCACCGAGAAGTCGCGCAGCCCCTCGAGCGCCATCCCGAGCGTGCGCGGGATCGGCGTCGCGGTGAGCGTCAGCACGTCGACTTCCGCGCGCAGCGCCTTCAGCGCTTCCTTCTGGCGTACGCCGAAGCGGTGTTCCTCGTCGATGATCACGAGGCCGAGCCGCTTGAACTGCACGTCCGACGACAGCAGCTTGTGCGTGCCGATCACGATGTCGACGCTGCCTTCGTTGATCTGCGCGATCGCCGCATTCACTTCCTTCGTGGTCTTGAAGCGCGACAGCTCGACGATGCGCACCGGCCAGTCCGCGAAGCGGTCGGCGAAGGTCTGCGTGTGCTGCTCGGCGAGCAGCGTGGTCGGCGACAGCAGCGCGACCTGCTTGCCGCCCAGCACCGCGATGAACGCGGCGCGCAACGCGACCTCGGTCTTGCCGAAGCCGACGTCGCCGCACACGAGGCGGTCCATCGGCTTGCCGCTCGTCATGTCGCCGATCACGGCCGCGATCGCCGCGGCCTGGTCGGGTGTTTCCTCGAAGCCGAAGCTTTCCGCGAACTTCACGTAGTCGCGCGGATCGAGCGAGAACGCGTGGCCTTCGCGGGCCGCGCGGCGGGCGTACAGGTTCAGCAGCTCGGCGGCCGTGTCGCGGATCTGCTGCGCGGCCTTGCGCTTCGCGCGCTCCCACTGGCCCGAGCCGAGCGCGTGCAGCGGCGCGCTGTCGGGGTCGGCGCCGCTGTACCGCGAGATCACGTGCAATTGCGCGACGGGCACGTAGAGCTTGCTGTCGCCCGCGTATTCGAGATGCAGGAATTCGGTCTCGCCTTCGCCGAGATCCATCGACACGAGGCCCATGTAGCGGCCGATGCCGTGCTGCGCATGGACCACCGGATCGCCGACCTTCAGCTCCGACAGGTCGCGCACCATCGCGTCGACGTTGCTCGCCTGTTCCTGGCGGCGGCGTCCGGCGCGGCGGCCGAGTGCGCCGTACAGCTCGGTTTCGGTGACGACCGCGTAGCCTTCGCCCGGTACCGTGAAGCCGCTGGCGAGCGGCGCGACGCCGAGCGCGAAGCGCGCGTCGCTTTCGAGCCAGCCCGCGAAGTGGTCGTTCGAGGTCGGGCGCAGGTGATGCTCGGCGAGCAGTTGCAGGATCGTTTCGCGGCGGCCGGCCGATTCGACCGTCAGCAGCACGCGCTTGCCCGACGATTCGACGAACGTGCGCAGCGCGGCGAGCGGATCGTCCGCGTGGCGGTCGACCGTCAGCTCGGGCAGGCCCGTCGCCCAGCCGCCGGCCGGCTGCGCGGGCAGCACGACGCGCGCGAACGGCTTCGCGAACGCGAAGAAGTCCTCGTCGGACAGGAACAGCCGCTGCGGCTCGAGGATCGGCCGCTCGCGGTCGTGCGCGAGAAACGCATGGCGCTGCTTCGTATCGGCCGTGAAGCGGCGGATCGATGCGTCGAGATCGCCGGTGAACACGAGGTGCGCATCCTGCGGCAGGTAGTGGAACAGCGTGGCCGTCTCGTCGAAGAACAGCGGCAGGTAATACTCGATGCCGGCCGACGGCACGCCGTTGCCGATGTCCTTGTAGATCGGCGCGCGGCTCGGGTCGCCTTCGAAGGTTTCGCGCCAGCGGCTGCGAAAGGCTGTGCGCGCGGCTTCATCGAACGGAAACTCGCGGCCCGGCAACAGGCGCACGTCGCGCACCGGATAGAGGCTGCGCTGCGTATCGGGATCGAACGCGCGGATCGAGTCGACCTGGTCGTCGAACAGGTCGATCCGGTACGGCAGCGGCGAGCCCATCGGGTACAGGTCGAGCAGCGAACCGCGCACGCAGTATTCGCCCGGGCGCACGACCTGGCTCACGTGCTCGTAGCCGGCCAGCGTGAGCTGCGCCTTCAGCTTCGCCTCGTCGAGCCGCTCGCCCTGTGCGAATGCGAAGGTGTACGCGGCCATGAACGACGCCGGCGGCATCCGGTACAGCGCGGTGGTGGCCGGCACCAGCAGGATGTCGCAGCGGCCCTCGCCGAGGTCGTGCAGCGTCGCGAGACGCTCGGAGACGAGATCCTGGTGCGGCGAGAACGTGTCGTACGGCAGCGTTTCCCAGTCCGGCAGCAGGCGCACGCGCGCGTCGGGGGCGAAGTAGCGGAGTTCCTGCGACAGCCGCTGCGCGTCGACCGCGTTCGCGCAGATCACCGCCAGGAGCGGGACCGCGTCGCGGTTGTCGGCAAGGTAGCGGGCGATGGCGAGTGCGTCGGCGGAGCCGTGCGTGCCGTCGAAGGCGAACCGCTGGCCCGGTTTGACGCGGGCGACGGGCGAGGCGAACGGGGTGGAAGCGTTGTCTGGCATAGGGACGGCAGGGGTGGCGGGCACGGGCGCAGCGCGGTGCGCCGGTCGAGACGAAAGACCTATTATAAAATCCGCTTCTCGATTTCATCTTTCCGGCGTTTCCCTTTCGTGACTCCCCGACTTTTCGCCCTGATTCCTTGCGCCGGCACGGGCAGCCGCTCCGGTTCGGCCGTGCCGAAGCAATACCGCACGCTGGCCGGCCGCGCGCTCCTGCATTACACGCTCGCCGCGTTCGACGCATGCAGCGAATTCGCGCAGACGCTCGTCGTCCTCGCGCCCGACGACACGCACTTCGACGCGCGCCGCTTCGCGGGCCTGCGCTTCGCGGTGCGCCGCTGCGGCGGCGGTTCGCGCCAGGCATCGGTGCTGAACGGACTGCTCGAGCTGGCCGAATTCGGCGCGACCGACCAGGACTGGGTGCTCGTGCACGACGCCGCGCGCCCGGGCATCACGCCGGAGCTGATCCGCACGCTGGTCGGGGCGCTGAAGGACGATCCGGTCGGCGGCATCGTCGCGCTGCCGGTCGCCGATACGCTCAAGCGCGTGCCGGCCGGCGGCGACGCGATCGCCCGCACCGAGTCGCGCGACGCGCTATGGCAGGCGCAGACGCCGCAGATGTTCCGCATCGGCATGCTGCGCGACGCCATCCTGCGCGCGCAGCGGGAAGGCCACGACCTGACCGACGAGGCCAGCGCGATCGAATGGGCCGGCCATACGCCGCGCGTCGTGCAGGGCAGCCTGCGCAACTTCAAGGTCACGTACCCGGAAGATTTCGCGCTCGCGGAAGCGATTCTCGCGCGTCCCGCGAACGCTTCCTGACTTTCACCTCATCTCACACCGGACTACGCATGGATTTCAGAATCGGACAAGGCTACGACGTGCATCAGCTCGTCCCGGGGCGCCCCCTCGTCATCGGCGGCGTGACGATTCCTTACGAGCGCGGCCTGCTCGGCCACTCGGACGCGGACGTGCTGCTTCACGCGATCACCGACGCGCTGTTCGGCGCGGCGGCGCTCGGCGACATCGGCCGCCATTTCTCCGACACCGACGCGGCGTTCAAGGGCGCGGACAGCCGCGTGCTGCTGCGCGAGTGCGTCGCCCGCGTGAAGGCGGCCGGCTTCACGATCCAGAACGTCGACAGCACCGTGATCGCGCAGGCGCCGAAGCTCGCGCCGCATATCGACGGGATGCGCGCGAACATCGCGGCCGATCTCGGGCTGCCGCTCGAGCGCGTGAACGTGAAGGCGAAGACCAACGAGAAGCTCGGCTACCTCGGCCGCGGCGAGGGCATCGAGGCGCAGGCCGCCGCATTGCTGGTGAAGCAGGGCGCGTAAGCGTGCCGATGCCGGTTTGACCCCGCTTGAAGCGGGGCGCGGGTTGCACCGCCGAAACGAAAAAATGCCACGCGTTTGCGTGGCATTTTTCGTTTTGCGGCCCGGGCGGTGCGGCCCGGTGCGGCGGCTTACTCGCCTTCGGCCGCGATGACCTGCGCGGCGGCGTTGATCACCGACGCGATGCGGCCGACGTCGCGCAGCTGCGTCGTCGTCATCCCTTGCTCGTCCTTCAGCAGCGCGTAGTGCGACTTCACGCAGAAGTGGCACTTGCCGACGATCGACGCGGCGAGCGCGTACATCTCGAACCGGCGCTTGTCGACCCCGCCGTGGGACGCATACGCACCCATCCGCAGCTCGGCACGCTGGGTCTTCAGGTCGGCGTCGTCGGCCATCTCGACATACGGATACCAGGTGTTGTTCATCCCCATCAGCGCGGCCGCCGTCAGCACGGCGTTCGTCTCTTCGGGCGACAGCACGCCGGCTTCGCGGATCGTCTTCACGAGCACGGTGCTCTTCGCCGCGACCGCCGCCGCCAGCGCGACGCCGACTGCATCGTTGCCCTCGAGCGACGAGCGCGAGATCGTGCCGTCGAGGTTCAGGCGAATGTCCTTCGCGTAGTCGGGAATACGTGCCTTAATCGAGTCGATGAATTCCATTGATATCTCCTATGGGTTGGCCGTTAAAAAAGCCCGCAGGCAGCGTGTGCGCCGCGGGCTTCGTGCATCGATGCGCTTACAGCGTTGCGCCGCCGACTGCACGGTTGCACGGGCACAGTTCGTCCGTTTGCAGGCCGTCCAGAATGCGCAGGACTTCTTCCGGGCTACGGCCGACGTTCAGGTTGTTCACCGAAACGTGCTGGATCGTGTTGTCCGGATCGACGATGAACGTCGCGCGCAGCGCCACGCCGGCTTCCTTGTCGCGCACGCCGAGCTGGTCGATCAGTTCGCCCTTGACGTCGCCGAACGAGTAGTGGTTCAGCTTGTTCAGGTCCTTGTGCTCACGGCGCCATGCGAGCTTCACGAATTCGTTGTCCGAGCTGCCGCCGAGCAGGACGGCGTCGCGCTCTTCGAACTGCTTGGTCAGCTTTGCGAACTCGACGATTTCCGTCGGGCACACGAACGTGAAATCCTTCGGATAGAAGTAGATGATCTTCCACTTGCCCGGGAACGACGCTTCGGTGACGGTCTCGAACGCCGACTGGCCGTTTTCCTCGTGATTGTTGAAGCCCGGCTTCGCGGCTACGACGGTGAATGCTTCGAGTTTATCGCCCACGGTTTTCATGCGGATACTCCTGTGTGAGTTGGGAAGAAGACTGAGTCAAGCTACCTCGGTGCTGCAACGTCGATGTGACAGCATGGGATCGACTATAACACTATTAACAAACCGCTTCAATAGATTTTGGCTAACGAATCCCATAGTTTTTTTCAACCGCGGCGATAGTGTGACGCGCAAGAAGCGTGCGTGAACGCGTCACGCCGCCGCACGCGCCTTGCCGGCGCCGGGGAATTCGAGCGTGACTTCGAGGCCCGCTTCGGGGCTGCGGTTGCGTAGGCGCAGTGCGCCGCGATAGCGGCCGACGAGGCGCAGCACGATCGCCATGCCGAGCCCCGTGCCGTCCGCCTTGGTGCGCGCCGTGTCGACGCGGTAGAACGGCCGCATCACGAGCGGCAGCTGGTCCTCGGGGATGCCGGGGCCTTCGTCGCTCACCGACAGTTCGACGCGCGCGTGCGTCACGCGCGTCTCGAGCGTGATCCGCGACACGCCGTCCTGCCGGCTCTGGCCGTATTTGCGCGCGTTCTCGACGAGATTGCCGATCACGCGGCGCATGTCGGTTTCGTCGGCTTCGATCACCGCGCTCGGCGCGAGCCGCGTGCGGATCTCGACACCGTCCTCGCCCGCGACGCGCGCGGCGACTTCCTGCGCGATCGACGACAGGTCGACCGGCTCCGGCTTGCGCTGGCTCGGACGCGCGTAGTCGATGAAGGCCGCGATGATGCGGTCCATCTGTTCGATGTCGTCGACCATCGCGTCCTTGGTCGCCTGGTCGGACGGGCTCATCTCGGTCTCGAGCCGCAGCCGCGCGAGCGGTGTGCGCAGGTCGTGCGAGATGCCCGCGAGCATCAGCGCGCGATCGGCCTCGAGCTGCTCGAGGTCGCGCACCATCTGGTTGAAGCTGCGGTTGGTGTCGGCCGCGACGCCCATCCCGCGCTCGGGCAGCGGCTCGGGCGCCTGGCCGGAACCGACCTGGCGCGCGGCGAGCGCGAGCCGCGAGAACGGCCGGTTCACGAGGCTCGTGATGAACGCGGAGCCGAACAGCGACAGCGCGAGTGCGAACAGACCCCAGCCGGCCCACTGCAGGCCGGTGACGCTGTCGAGCTGGTCGCGGTCGAGCGCGACCCAGTAATCGTCGTCGTCGATCTTGAAGCTGATCCACACGCCCGGGATGTCGTTGACCGACTGCGCGATCACGGTATCGTCGCCGAGCCGGCTGCGGATGTCGTGTTCGATCAGGCGATTCAGCGATTCGTCGGGCTGCAGCTTGAACTTGTCGGTTTTTTCGCGCGGATACACGCGCACGCCCTCGTTGCTCTCCAGATCCTGCAGCAGCGCGCGCCGCAAATCGGGATCGGAATAGAGCAGGGCGGTGCGCGTGAGCTTCACGATCGCGACGAGCTGGAGCGCGACGCGCTGCGCACGCGGCTCGCGCTCGATCACGCGAAAGCTCTGGAACCACGCGGCGAGACTGACCGAGATCAGCAGCGCGATCAGCAGGAAGGTGCGCCAGAACAGCCCGCCGAACGCGAGCTGCAGGAGGCGCCGGTCGATACGCATGGGACGGGCCGTGGACGGGCGAAGCCGGAAAGAAAAAAGGTCAGGCAGCGCCGTCCGGGATGAACACGTAGCCGAGGCCCCAGACGGTCTGGATGAAACGCGGGCTGCCCGGATCCGGCTCGATCAGCTTGCGCAGACGCGAGATCTGCACGTCGAGGCTGCGGTCGAACACTTCGTATTCACGGCCGCGCGCGAGTTCCATCAGCTTTTCGCGCGACAGCGGCTGGCGCGGATGCCGCGCGAACACCTTCAGCACCGAGAATTCGCCGGTCGTCAGCGGAATTTCCTGGCCCGACTTCGTCAGCGTGCGCGTCGCGAGGTTCAGCGAGAACTCGCCGAACTCGAACACCTCGGTGGTTTCGGACGGTGCGCCCGGCAGTTCGGCCGGCGCCTGGCGGCGCAGCACCGCGTGAATGCGCGCGACGAGCTCGCGCGGGTTGAACGGTTTCGGCAGGTAGTCGTCGGCGCCCATCTCGAGGCCGACGATGCGATCGACATCCTCGCCCTTCGCGGTGAGCATGATGATCGGCGTGCGATCGTTGCTGCCGCGCAGGCGGCGGCAGATCGACAGGCCGTCTTCGCCCGGCAGCATCAGGTCGAGCACCAGCAGGTCGAAGCGCTCGCGCACCCAGAGCTTGTTCATCGCGGTCGCGTTCTCCGCGACGTATACGTTGAAACCCTGCTCGCCGAGATAGCGGCGCAGCAGATCGCGCAGGCGCGGGTCGTCGTCGACGACGAGAATCTTGGAGGGGTTTTTCGTTTCCATGAACGGCATCTTATCGCGAATGGGAAATCACGCACGGTCGCGTATTTTCGGTCGTTACAGTCAGTTACAAAATTTACCCGTAGTGTCGTCGAGAGTAAAGGCACGCTATAGAGATTCCTTTACTCAAGGCCGAAATTCGTTAGATACTCCCCTGCACTCCATCTTTCATCTTTGTACACCCGAATTCCGCAGGGTTTTTCAAGTACCAGAGGTAACCGGTTGCCGCGTGACGAAGGGAACAAATCGACCAAAGAAGCGAGGACGGTCATGCGATCTGCCCGGATTGCACTGATGCTGACGATCGCACTTGCCGGTCCATATGCGTCGAACTTCGCGTATGCGCAGCGCCCCGAGCAGGGCGCATCGTCGCGCAAGCTGCAGCGCGGCAAAGCGCCGCAGTCCGACCGCGCCGCCGACATGGCGGCCCGTTCCGCCGTGCCTCCCGATCTCGAGCAGCACCGCCGCGACGGGCACATGACGCCCGAGGAGCGCCACCTGCTGCGCCAGCACATCGAGGACGCCGTTCGCGAACTGTACAAGCGCTGATACGCACGCGCCTTGCGCCGCCGCGGAAAGATTCCGTAGCAATTTTTCCGTCAACTTCCCGATGCGTGCCGCCGTTGAACCGGCATCCGCACCGCCGGTGCGTTCCGGGAGTCCACGACGATGAAAGCGAACGCCGCCGCCGCGGCATCGCCCGCGATGCAGGCGCCGCTCGATGCCGACGATGCGCTGTTCTTCCTGAGCCGTACCGGCTTTTCTCCCGCACCGGCCGAGGTTGCCCGCATCGTCGGCATGACACGCGCGCAAGTCGTGGCCGAGACGCTCGACAACGTGCGCCGCGATCCCGTGACGACCTGGCCCGACTGGCTCGCCGAACTGCCGCCGTCCCGCGCGCAACGTCAGGCGCTGACGCCCGACCAGCGGCGCGACGAGCAGCGTGAGCGCAATCGCCGCTACGATGCGCTGCGCGCGGCGTGGGTCAACGAGATGATCGCGACGCCGTCGCCGCTCACCGAGCGCATGACGCTGTTCTGGCACGGGCACTTCACGTCCGGGCAGGACAAGGTCCCGTATCCGCAGACGATGGCCGCGCAGAACGCGCTGTTTCGCCGCGAGGCGCTCGGCAACTTCGGCACGCTGCTGCACGCGGTCGCGAAGGATCCGGCGATGCTTCAGTATCTCGACGGCGCGAGCAATCGCAAGGGGCGTCCGAACGAGAATTTCGCGCGCGAGGTGATGGAGCTGTTCACGCTCGGCGAAGGGCATTACACGCAGTACGACGTGACCGAAGCCGCACGCGCGATGACCGGCTGGAGCGTCGATCCCGATACGCTGCGCTTCGCGGTGCGGCCCGAATGGCACGACGCGGGCGACAAGACGATTCTCGGCGAGACCGGCGCGTTCGACGGCGACGGGTTTCTCGACATCCTGTTGAAGCGGCCCGGCACCGCGCGTTTCATCGCGGGCAAGCTATGGCGCGAATTCGTATCCGATACGCCCGATGCCGGCGCGCTCGAGGCGGTGGCCGAACGGTTTCGCGCGAGCGGCTACGACATTCGCGCGGCGCTTGCCGCGCTCTGGTCGACCGACGCGTTCTGGGATCCGCGCAATCGCGGCGTGCTCGTGAAGTCGCCGGCCGAATTCGTCGTCGGGTCGGTGCGGCTGTTCGAGGTTGCCTACGGCGATCCGCAACCGCTCGCGAACACCGTGCGCACGCTCGGGCAGAACCTGTTCTATCCGCCGAACGTGAAGGGCTGGCCGGGCGGCGCGCTGTGGATCAACAGCACCACGCTGCTCTCGCGCAAGCAGTTCGTCGAGCAGCTGTTCCGCGCGACCGAGACGGCCGGCATGCGCACGCCGACGCATGCGATGGCGGCACCGTCGTCGAATGCTCGCCCGCCCGCGACGCTGGCGGCCGACGCGGCGTCCGCTGCCGGCATGCGTGGCGTGCCGGCCAGGCCTGCACGCGCCGGCTTGCGATTCGACCTCGAACGCTGGCTCGCGCCGTATCGTGCGCGGCCGCAGGCGATTGCCGGACTGTCGACCGAGCTTCAACTGCAGCACGCGGTGCTGCCGGTGTCGCCGGTCGCCGCGATCGATACGGACTCGACCGGCAGCGCGTATCTCGAGGCGCTGTTGATGGATCCGGCGTATCAACTGAAATGATTCGAACGAGCAAGGATCGGGTTGCCGGCGCGGCAAGGCTGCTCGGCGGTGAACCAAAGGATGCGTGATGAACCGACGTGACTTTCTGACGCTGACAGGTGCCGCGGCCGCGGCGGGCGTGTCGTTGTGGCAGCCGCCCGCGCAGGCGGCGAGCGTGGCGGCCGGGGCGGGGCAGCAGCCGGCGGCCGGCTACGCGAACGTGCTGATCCTCGTCGAGCTGAAGGGCGGCAACGACGGCCTCAACACGGTGGTGCCGTATGCCGATCCGCTCTACTACCAGTTCCGCCGCGGCATCGGCATCAAGCGCGACCAGGTGCTGCAGCTTGATGCGCAGACTGGGCTGCACCCGTCGCTTGCGCCGCTGATGCCGCTGTGGCGCGACGGGCAGGTCGCGATCGTGCAGGGTGTGGGTTATCCGCAGCCGAACCTGTCGCATTTCCGCTCGATTGAGATCTGGGATACCGCGTCGCGTTCGGACCAGTACCTGCACGAAGGCTGGTTGACGCGCACGTTCGCGCAGGCGCCGGTGCCGCCGGGCTTCGCGGCGGACGGCGTCGTGCTCGGCAGTGCGGAGATGGGACCGCTCGCGAACGGCGCGCGCGCGATCGCGCTCGTCAATCCCGCGCAATTCATCCGCGCGGCGCGCCTGGCCGAACCGTCGTCGCTGCGCGAACGGAACCCGGCGCTCGCGCATATCATCGACGTCGAGAACGACATCGTGAAGGCGGCCGACCGGCTGCGTCCGCGCGGCGGGATGCGCGTGTTCAGGACGGCTTTTCCGGCCGGCACGTTCGGAACGTCGGTGAAGACCGCGATGCAGGTGCTCGCGGCCTGCGACGCGTCGGGGCCGGGTGCACAGGATGGCGTTGCGGTGCTGCGGCTCACGCTCAACGGATTCGACACGCACCAGAACCAGCCGGGACAGCACGCCGCGCTGCTCAAGCAGTTCGCGGAAGGGATGAGTGCGATGCGCGGCGCGTTGATCGAGCTCGGACGCTGGAACCAGGCGCTCGTGATGACGTATGCGGAATTCGGGCGGCGCGTGCGGGAGAACCAGAGCAACGGCACCGATCACGGTACCGCCGCGCCGCATTTCGTGATGGGTGGCCGCGTGGCCGGCGGGATGTACGGTGCGGCGCCCGCACTCGGGCATCTCGACGGCAACGGCAACTTGCCGGTCGCGGTCGATTTTCGTCAGCTCTATGCGACCGTGCTCGGGCCGTTGTGGGGGCTCGATGCGACGAGCGTGCTGCAGCAGCGCTTCGATACGCTGCCGCTGCTGAGGGCGTGATCGACGTGCGTCGTGCGGGGGTCGTCCGGGTCAGCGGCGGCGCGCGGCGCGCCACGCGATCCACAGCTTGCGGATCGGCGTCAGCGCGATGCGCTGGTGCAGTACCTGGAAGCCGTCGCGCTCGATTTCGTCGAGCAGCGCGCCGGCCAGTGCGATCTGCGCACGCAGCGTGCGCTGCGCGCGGCGCTCGGTTGCGGGGATCGCCGCATCGCCGGCGGCGAGCGCTTCGCGCGCGCGGGCCGTCTGAAACTGCAGCAGCTCGGTGAAGGCCGGGCTGTAGCGGCGATTCAGCAAGTCGGCCGCGGTCACGTTGTAGCGTTGCAGTTCGTCGATCGGCAGATAGATGCGGCCGTGGCGTGCATCGTTGCCGAGCTCCTGCACGAATTGCGCGAGCATCAGCGCGCGGCCGGCATCCGCGGCCCACGGTTGCGGGTCGGCCGGATTCGTGGCGCTTGCGCGCGCGACCAGCGACGCGAAGGTGCCGCCGGTCTGTGCGATGTAGCGCTGCAGGTTCGCGAAATCCAGATAGCGCGCCTGTTCGAGATCCATCCCGTATCCGTTGACGAGCGTGCGCAGCGCGTCGGCTTCGGCTGCGATCGTCGGATGGTGTTGCGCGAGCGCCTTCGTGACCGGGTGCGACGGTTCGCCGGCGGCGAGCGCCGCGAGTTCCTTGTGCCACCACGCGAGCTTAGTGTGTCCGACGGTCGGATCGCTGGTTTCCTTGACGGTTTCCTCGAGTTCGCGGCGCAGCGCGAACAGGGCCGTCAGGCGCGGTTCGGCGGCGAGCGGCGCCTGGCGCAGCGCGTAGTAGACGCTGGAGCCCGCGGGGGCGGCCTTTTGCTGGCAGTAGTCGTCGAAATTCACGGGTGGGATCGTGGCGGAGGCGGGTTCGGGGGTGCGCGCCGGCGCATGGCCGACACGTCGAGCGCGGCATTCTAGCACCGCTCTTCGGCGGGCGCCGGCGGGGCGAGACAACGTCGACGAGATCGGGTAGAATCTCGCGCTCGCCTGATCGGGTGTGCCGGTTTTCGGGCCGGCATGAAGTCCCGGGCGCGCGTGGAGAACGCATCTTGCGTACCGCGCGATCAGGCGACGGAAATACGCGTGAGTGGCGAAATTGGTAGACGCACCAGGTTTAGGTCCTGACGCCCGCAAGGGTGTGCCGGTTCGAGTCCGGCCTCACGCACCAACTGCCGTTTTAAGTGATGTGACGCACTGTGACCGATAGGTCAAAGTCAAACAACACAAAGACTTGAATGGGCGCTCCTGTGGATTTATACAGGAGCATCTATTACATGGCGTCCCACTTTCATACAATGGAGTCCCCATCTTCTCCCCGCGGGACTCCCCACGATGGCCTCCATCACTCCCCACGAAGACGGCTGGCGCGTCCAGATCTCCGTCCAGGACCAGCGCGATTCAAAGGTTCTCCGCACGAAGCGTGAAGCGAACGCGTGGGCGGCGGCGCGTGAGCATGAAATTCGAGATCGCATGGGAAGGCCTCAGGCCGAATTGCATACGCTCGCTGAGGCACTGCTGAAATATTCCGAAGACGTATCCACGAAGAAGGACGGCACGAAGTGGGAACAGAACCGCATCGAGGCGTTCGTTAGGGATTTTCCCCAGTATTCGTCTCGACCACTTGCTAGCGCCGATACACGATCGTCGAGCTAGCCCGCACGTCCGGCCGTTCGATCATCGCGGCCCTGTTCGCCAGCGGCATGCCGCTCGACGTCATGCGTCAGCTCCTGATGGAGCTCGACTGGTCGCGCATGATGGGGTTCTCGCCGTGGGCACTCATTCGGCACCAGGCACTGTGCTCGGGCGACGCGCTGCTGCAGTACCTGACGAAGGTGACGAACGGCAAGACCTTCGCGCAGCTCGACGTCGACCTGAAGGTGATCGCGGCGAACCTGCTGACCGAGCGCGAGTTCCAGTTCTCGAAGTCGTCGACGCCCGATGTCCCGATCGCACTAGCGGCGCGCGCAAGCGCATCGATCCCGATCGTATTCGCGCCGGTCGCGGTAGCAGGTGGCCTGATGGTCGACGGTGGGACATGCGACAACATGCCGGTGAGCGACCTAACGGTCGACAGCGTGCCGCGTGTCGGGATCTACTTGGTGTCCGATGACGATCCTCTGCCGCCCGGATCATACGGGCTGCCGACGCTCGCGCCGCGCATCATCGACCTGATGCTCGCAGCGTGCGAGGCGACGCACGTCGCACTCGACACGATCAAAGGTGCGATGATCGTGCGCGTTCCGACTTGGTACGCCAGCTCGTTCGACCGACATATGGCAGTCGCGACGCGGGAGCGGCTGTACGACGACGGGTACAAGGTGACGGCGGCGGCGCTTGCCAAGGGGCCGACGCGTTCGTGAGCACCGCACGTTCCGATGCAATCACGGCCCGTCGCGCACAAATACTACTGCTACCTCATCCGCATGGATGCGCCGCCATCCGGGCAGTGTCTCAACCATTCTTGCGGCAGCACTCTTGGTGGCGAGCAGCGCCCAGCGGATCTGGTACTTCACCACGAGCCTTTCGAACGCGGCGCGATCCGGCCGCACGGCGTTTAGATACGCAGACATGAAGGGATCGCCGTACATATCGGCACGACCGTCGACGAACGGCCTAACGTGCCTGAAGATCAGATAGCCGCCGAAGTCGTAGTTGTTGAATCCAGGTGCCTTCAGCAGGCCTGCCGGCAGCGCCGCGAGCGCAGTAACGGGCGATACTGGGCCGTTACCGCGCACGATTGGAATCGCGAAGCGCAGCACGGTTAGCAATGTCGCGCAGGCCAGCACGATGGCCATGTCGTACCTCGGCCGCCGACGAGCAGTTGAGGCTTCCTGCGTGCCGCCGAACGCGCGACCGAGCGGCTCGGCGAGCACTGCGGTCCCGACAATGCCGGCCAGTATCTCGTGACGGCTGTGCCGAAATGCTAGATATAGCAGCACGGCAATGATCAGCAGGCGCGGCACCGACATCCGCACGCGCCGCGCCACGACGACGTATAGCAGTCCGGCGAGCGCCGGCTCAATCGGGTGAAGCACATGCAGATCAAGCGGTCGCCATTCCGAGATGCTGGCGATTACCTTCATGTTGATGAGCTGGAATGGGTAAAGCAGTCCGTGCCAGCCGTGCGGGGTGAGCAGTGCTGTCGCAAGTGCAGCGGCGAAGAAAAGGGTCCAACTGCGTGCAACATGCGGCGCGTCGTGCTTTGCATCGATGAACGCGTCGATGGCGATCGGTGCGATAAGTGCGAGACCAAAGATAAAACTGGCGTGCATGTTCGCCCAGATTAGCATCATCGGGAGCAGGCGCAGCGGTGGAGGGGCGCGCCTTTCCTGCGCTGACAACATGCCGATTATCCATATCACAAGGACCGGCATCGCGAGCATATGCGGCCGCGCCAGCATGCCGGAGATGATGCACATCGCGCCGGCGGTCAGCGTGACCGCAGCTGCAAACAGACGCATATGATGCGCGAGGTATCGCGCGAGGCAGCCGACGGTCGTCGCGGTCGCGACACTGAACAGAACGACGACGCCGTTCCAGCCGCCCGCACGGTATGCGAGCGCCATCAGCGCTTCGGAGAGCCACTCGTGTGCAATCCACGGCTGGCCGGCCATCGTGAACGAAAATGGGTCAACATGCGGTACGGAGCGGTGCTCGAGGATCCACTCGCCCGCCGCGATGTGCCAGTAAGTGTCTGGATCGTGCAGTACGGTGGGCGTGAATAGCGCTACGCCGTATCCAATTAGCGCAGCGACGAGCGGAAAGGGCAGCAACCGCCAGATTGGGATGGCTTGCGCGGATGAAAATATGCCAAGAAGCGCGGCAGCGCCGCGCAATCTCTCTAGGCTGCGATTAGTCGTTCCCATCGTCACTCCCCGTCCGCTTTGTTTTTCAGATGCGTGGCCCGAGTTATATGGGTAAACCGCGCCGGGCTCAATGTCCCATAGGGAAAGCCATTACCCTTCAGGCTGCCATCGTCTAGACTCTTCCCGCGAGCAACGGGAGGCGCGATGGATGCGAATCGGATTGACTGGAAGCAAGCGCCGAAGCGAGCGCGCGAGCAGGGGGGGGGCGGTTCGAGTCTCGCCGGGATTTTCTAACTTTCTCCCCATTTATCTCGCACGAATGCTCGTGGGCCGCGCCATATAAGGACGTTCGAGTCCGGCCTCACGCACCAACTCAAGTTCCGGTTTGTTCCCGGGAACGCTTGAAACCCGCGATAGCTCAAGGCTTCGCGGGTTTTTTCATTCTGCGATGTTCCGGTCATTACCGGTTGAAGCTGGGGCAACATTGGGGACAACATGGAAGTGCGTCCCGTCCCAGTCATGGAGTTGCCCCCATGCCGCTGACCGATACCGCTATCAAGAATGCCAAGCCTGCCGCGAAGCCTACGCGCTTGTTCGACGGTCGCGGCTTGTACCTGGAATTTCTCCTGCTGGCGGGAAGTGGCGGAGCCGCTTGACGTCAGCGGCCTCCAGGCCGCCGAAGTGCTGTCGCCAGTTGTAGATCGTCTGCTCGCTGATTCCGTGCTTCTTCGCGACCTCGGCGACTGGCGCCTTGTCCGCTTCGCGCAGGATCGTCACCATCTGTTCGTCGGTAACCCGGCTCTTCTTCATGACCTCCTTTCTCCGGTGGAAGCCATTCTCTCAAGTTTCAGATGGCCCGAAAATTCCAGGGCAGGTCAATATCCCGGGCACCCATCGTGGACAGCGAAAACAATCCCTGCGATGTGATTCGAAACACCGACTTCGGGCGACTCGGTGCATGTCGATATTGCACCTGAAAAAATGAATTCGCGCCGTGCATGCCCGGCGGTGTGACTGGCGAATCGGCGCTGCACTCGAGACGGGCGATTAACGAAAATTAATTGATTTTCATTAAACTTCCATTGATGCGACGAAAGCGCGACGCCACGTCGTCTTGCCGGCGAACATTGAGTACGAACGAGAGGGTGAGCACGACGCGCGGCGTTCAGGCGCGCATCCGCAGGCCGCGGCGCTGAGCCTCAGCGCGGGACATCAAAAATGCATGCGTTATCGCGGCGAATTTCCTGAAACAGGGGTTTGCTGTGGAGCGATTCGACCTGCAGCCGATAAATCAATGATTTTTCGCGGCAAACACGCGAATGTCGATCAGGGTATGTGCGGACGTATATGGAGGGTCACGTGGTTGCGAGTACCTATTGTCTAGACTAACATCCTCCTCGCATCGGTCGGTTTAATCAGTTTAAATCGGACGACCGTGGCGTAACGCGTGCCAATCCGTTGTTTTGACTTTGTAAGGGAATGAATCTCCCATGGCCGAGAAGAGCCTCGGAGTCGCCGTCGACGGTTTGATGCATCGTGCCGACGTGGCAGGCGATCGGCTGTATCTGCGGCCTGCGCAGGAAAGCGACCGTGCATTTCTGCGCACCGTATTCGAAAGCACGCGGATCGACGAGTTCGTGCAAGCCGGGTTGAGCGCGGATCGCATCGCTGTATTGCTGGTCGAGCAGTTTTCGATGCAGGACAAGTATTACCGAGCACACTATCCGCATTGCCGGTTCGATGTGGTCATGCTCGGAGAGCATGCGATCGGTCGGCTCTATCACGATTGGCGGGGCAGCGAAGTGCGCATGATCGATATCGCGCTGCTGCCCGCGCATCGCGGGGCAGGGGTCGGCACGCGGCTCGTGCAGGCAATCGTATCGCAAGCAGCCGCCTGCGCAATGCCGGTCGTGCTCTACGTGGAAATGAACAACCCGGTGCGGGCGCTGTATCGGCGATGTGGATTCGAGCAGACCGGCGAGAACGGGATCTACCTGCAGATGACGCGCCCCGCCGCGCCGTTCGACCGGGCAAACGTGAGGCCCGTGCCTGGCCTCGCGATCGAAGGCGCGCAGGCCGCGAGCAGTACGGACATCAGGCAGTAGCAACGAAAGACCGCGACCGGCCGTGCCGGCTACCGGTACAACGAACAAACAACGATCGGGGGCGTGCTTGCTGTCCATCCCTACCCATGCCGAATTGCTCGATGCGATCGGGCAACGGTTCACGTTTGGCGCCAGCGGCGGCGAGCCGGTCGACGCTGTACTCCTCGATGCACCGTCCGGCCTCCCGTTGAACGACCAGTTCGTCTGCTACTCGGCAACGTTCGCGTTGCCCAGCGGTGTGCATCGTCCGCAGGACGTTTATCGCATCGTATCTCCGGCCGGCCATGCGTGGGCGCTGCTCGCGACACCGACGCGACCCACCGAGAACGGATGCTCGACACTCACCGTCGTCGTGCACTGTCGTACCGATCAACTTGCCGGGGCCGCCGGCCCGCGCAGCGACGCGTAGGGTTTTTCTTCTTTTCCCGCAAGAGAGGAGGCGTGTGATGAGTGATCCGTATCTGGGTGAAATCCGCATGGTGGGGTTCAACTTTGCTCCCTACGGATGGGCATTGTGCCAGGGCGAGGTGTTGGCGATTTCCCAAAACCAGGCGCTGTTCTCGTTGCTTGGCACGTACTACGGCGGTAACGGCACGACGACGTTTCAGTTGCCGGATTTGCGCAGCCGCACGCCAGTCGGTGTTGGACAGGGGCTGGGATTGTCCGCGGTCGAGATAGGCCAGATCGGCGGCACCGAAGGCGCATCGCTGACGACGCAGAACATGCCGCTCCATACGCACGTCGCGACGGTGTCGACCCCCGGCGCCGCGCAGGGATCGATCTCGATCCCCGCGTCGACTTCGACGAACACGAGCACGCAAAGCGCGGTGCCCGGCAATACGTCGGTGCTGGGACCGGTCAGCGTGTCGAATCGCCAGGGCGAACTCTATAGCACGGTGGCCGCCGATACGACGCTGAAGCCGTTCGACGTGACCTTGCCGGTTACGGCGCCGACGATTCAGAACAGCCCGGCTGGCGGCAGTACGCCGTTCTCGCTGCGCAACCCGTATGTCGGCATCAATTTCATCATTGCACTGACCGGTGTCTTCCCGTCGCGGGGGTAATCGGTAAAGTGCGCGTGCCGCATGAGCGGCACGCAATCAAGGACATCGAGCGATGAAATTCGCCGCCAGCCTCCTGAAGCTTTTCGCCGCGATGCGCGCGTCCGACCCGCGTCCGGGTAATCGGACCGTCGCGCTTCCGGCGCCGCTTATCGTCGCGCTCGAACCGCGCATCGTCTACGACGGGTCGGTTGCCGCGATGGGCGCCGTTGCCGTTGCCGCCGCGCATCCAGCCGGCGCCGACGCGCACGCGGCCAATGCGTCGCCCGACGCAGCTTCGGCGGCCGGTGCACAAGGCGGCACTCGCGCTGCCGACGGCTCGGCTCCATCGCCCGCGGCGCACGGCGACACGCCGGCCGCGGTAGCCGGCACGGGAGCCGTCCACACGACCGAATCGGCTGCGATGCGCGCGGTGCACGGGCTTGCGCAAGTGGACGGCGCGCAACCGACGGACCATCAGGTGGTGTTCGTCAACTCGAACGTGACCGACTATCAAACGCTCGTCGCGGGGTTGCCGCCGGGCACGCAAGTCATCGTGCTGGATGCGACGAAGGACGGGCTCGCGCAAATCGAGCAGTATCTGCAGGCGCATCCCGGCATGAGCGCGATCCATCTCGTCTCGCATGGGTCGGATGGCGAAGTGCAGATTGGCAGTACCTGGCTCGACCGGGCCGATCTGTCGGCCTACGGTGCGCAGCTCGCGCAAATCGGCGCGGCGATGAAGCCGGGCGGCGACTTTCTGATTTACGGATGCGATGTGGCCCAGAATGCGGACGGCAAGGCATTCGTGCAGCAGATCGCCACGTTGACCGGATTGAACGTGGCGGCGTCGACCGACGTCACGGGTGCGGCGTCGCTTGGTGGCAACTGGACACTCGAATACGACGTCGGCGACGTGCATGCCGGTGTGGTCTTCTCGACATCGGCGGAGCAGAACTACGATCACGTGTTATCCGTCTTTGACGAGACGTATGACAGTCACGTCGGATTCGACACCGGCTCGACGGCTGTCGCGTCCACCACGCTCGATGGTCTGGTCTATACGGGCGATCAATCGGTCGAGTATTCCGTAGTCAGTGGGTCGCTTCCCGCGAGCGGCTCCGGCGGCGAGTTCGTCGTGAACGTGCAGGGCACGCAGATGTCGTCGCTGACGATCCAGCGGCAAGACGGCGCATTGATGGCGGTACAGAGCTTCGACATCGATATCTTCCTGAGCTCGAAAGTGACGGTCCAGGCACTCGATTCGTCCGGCAACATTCTCGGCAGCGTCGTGCTCGATATTGCCAACAATGGCACCAGCTCCGTGTTTCACGTCGACTTGTCCGGAAATGCGGCGTTCTCCCAGGTCAAGAGCATCAAGCTGGTGGAGTCGAGCAACGACGGCGGCTTCCTGTCGCCGACGCTCGACAACTTCGCCTACCTCGCGCCATCGTCACCGCCGGTGCTTAACGCCACGGGCGGCACCACGTCATTCGTGGCCGGCGACAACACGGCGTCGACGCCGGTGGCCGTCGACACGGGAATTACGCTGACGGACGGCAATTCGACTACGGCGGTGAGCGCTACCGTGGCGATCACGGGGAACCTGCATTCGACCGAAGACATCCTCGGCTTCACGAATACGAGCGCCGCCACGTACGGCAACATTTCGTCGACGTACAACGCGATCACCGGCGTGCTGACGCTGACGTCGTCGGGCGGCACGGCGAGCATCGCGCAATGGCAGGCCGCGCTGCGTGCGGTCACGTACACCGATACGGCCGTGACGCCCAATTCCGCCACCCGAACGGTCAGCTTCGAGATCACGAGCGACGGCCATACGTCGGGCAACACCGTGACGAAGGCGATTTCGGTGACCGACACCGACCAGACGCCAATCGTTGCATCGAGCGGCGGCACGGCGACCTATCGCCCAGGCGCCGCGGCCGTGACGATTGATGGCGGTATTTCGGTGAGCGACAGCGACAACACGACGCAAGCATCGGGCACGGTATCGGTATCGGGTGGGTTCCACAGTGGCGACACGCTCGGCTTCACGAACACCGACTCGGCACTGTTCGGCAATATCGTTGCATCGTTCAACGCCGCGACGGGCGTCATGACGCTCACGTCGGCAGGTGCGACCGCCACCGATACGCAGTGGGCCCACGCGTTGTCGGCGGTCACGTTCTCGAGTACGAGCACGACGCTCGGCAATCGCACGATCTCGTTCGCGACGAGCGACGGCTCGAAAACGAGCGTCGCCGCGACTGACACGGTCAGCGTCGTGAGTTCGGCCCAAGTCACGACAGATTCCGGATCGGCGGCATTCGTCGCTGGGGACAACGTGCTGTCGACGCCGGTGCCGATCGATTCGGGCCTGACGGTGACCGACACTGCGACCGGCACGCTCGCGTCCGCGACGGTGGCCATCACCGGCGGATTCCACGGCGGCGAGGACGTTCTGTCCTTCGTCAATGACGGTGCGGCGATGGGCAACATCACCGCGTCGTACAACGCGGCTACAGGTGTATTGACGCTGACGTCCGCGAGTGCATCGGCGACGCTCGCCCAATGGCAGGCCGCGTTGCGTTCGGTCACGTATACCGACACGCTGGTGACGCCGGACGCGACGACACGCACGGTCAGCTTTACCGTGGTCGACAGCGTGAGCAATACGAGCAATACGGCTACGCGCACCGTGACGGTGACGGACACGGATCAGACGCCGATCGTCACGACGACGGGCGGTACGACGAGCTACGTGGGCAACGCACCGGCCGTGACGATCGATGGCGGCATTTCGGTCAGCGATCTCGACAACCCGACGCAAGCGTCGGGCACGGTGGTCGTCACGGCCGGATTCCACAGCGGCGATACGCTTGGCTTCGTGAACACGAACTCGGCGCTGTTCGGCAACATCGGTGCGTCGTACAACTCGGCGACGGGCGTGATGACGCTCGTTTCCTCGGGCGCGACGGCCACCGACGTGCAGTGGAAGAACGCACTGTCGGCGGTGACGTTTTCGAGCACGAGCACGACTTATGGCAACCGGACGATTTCGTTCTCGACGAACGATGGCGTGAAGACGAGCATCGCGGCGACCGATACGATCGCGATGACCGCGCCGCCGAAGATCACGACTGATGCGGGCTCGGCTTCGTTCGTCGCGGGGGACAACACGGCATCGACACCGGTGGCGGTCGATTCGGGTCTGTCGGTGACCGACGGCAGTGCTGCCACGCTGACGTCGGCAACGGTTGCGATCGCCGGCAACTTCCACGGCGGCGAAGACGTGCTGGCGTTCGCCAACGATGGCTCGACGATGGGCAACATCACCGCGTCGTACAACGCATCGACGGGTGTGTTGACGCTATCCTCGGTCGGCGCGACAGCGACGCTCGCCCAGTGGCAGGCCGCGCTGCAATCGGTAACCTACACCGATACCGCCGTCACGCCGAACCCCGCAACGCGCACGGTCAGCTTCACGGCGCTCGACGGTGCAGGCAATGCGAGCGCCACGGCCGCGCGCACGATCACGGTCACCGACACCGACCAGACGCCAATCGTGACGTCGACGAGCGGCACGACGAACTACGTCGGCGGGACGTCGGCCGTGACGATCGATGGCGGGATGTCGGTGAGCGATCTCGACAACACGACGCAATCGTCCGGAACCGTGTCGGTGACGGCGGGCTTCCACAGCGGCGACACGCTGACGTTCATTAACTCGAACTCGACGACCTACGGCAACATCGTCGGTTCGTACAACGCCGCGACCGGCGTGCTGACCCTCACGTCGTCGGGCGCGACTGCAACCGATGCGCAATGGGCCAGTGCACTGAGTGCAGTGACGTTCTCGGCGAGCTCGGGCGCGGCGCCGGGCAACCGCACGATTGCGTTCACGACCGACGACGGCATCAAGACGAGTGCGGCGGCGCTGCATACCGTAAGCGTGCTCGGCCCGCCGACGATTACCGCCGATTCCGGCTCGGCATCGTTCGTGGAGGCCGACAACACGGTGTCGACGCCGGTGGCGGTCGACCCGGGCATCGGGCTGAGCGACGGGGTCTCGGCGACACTGGCATCGGCCACGGTCGCGATCACGGGCAGCTTCCACAGCGCGGAGGACGTGCTCGCGTTCGTCAATGCGAACTCGACGACGTACGGGAACATAACCGCGTCCTACAACGCGGCAACCGGCGTGCTGACGCTGAGTTCGGCCGGCGCAACGGCCACGCTCGCACAATGGCAGAGCGCGCTTCAGTCCGTGACATACACGGATACCGCGGTCACGCCGAACACGGCGACGCGCACAATCAGCTTCACGGCAGTCGACACGGGCAGCTATACGAGCAATACGGCGGTGCGTACGGTCACGGTCACCGCAACGGATCAATCGCCGGTGCTGGCGACCACGGGCGGGACCCGCTACGTCGGCGGCACGTCTGCCGTGACGATCGACGGCGGGATGTCGGTGAGCGACCTCGACAATTCGACGCAGTCGGCGGGGACGGTATCGATCTCCGGAGGCTTCCACAGCGGCGACACGCTCGGTTTCACGAACACGAGCGCGACGCTGTTCGGCAACATCGTCGCATCGTATGACGCGGCGACGGGCGTGCTGACGATGACGTCCGCCGGGGCAGTCGCTTCGAACGCGCAGTGGTCGCGTGCGCTATCTGCCGTGACTTACTCGAGTACGAGTACGGTGTACGGCAATCGCACGATTTCGATTGCGGTGAGCGACGGTACCAAGACCAGCGCCACGGCAACCGATACGGTGGCCATGACGGCGCCGCCGCAGATCACGACCGATGCGGGCTCGGCCGCGTTCGTGGAAGGGGACAATACGGCGTCCACGCCGGTGGCGATCGATCCAGGCCTGACGCTGAGCGACGGGAGCAGCGCCACGCTGGCGTCGGCAACGGTTGCGATCACCGGCAGCTTCCACAGCGGCGAAGACGTGCTGGCGTTCGTCAACGACGGCTCGACGATGGGCAACATCGTGGGCGCGTACAACGCGACGACAGGCGTACTGACGCTGAGTTCGGCCGGCGCCACAGCCACGCTCGCGCAATGGCAGAGCGCGCTGCAGGCGGTCGCGTACACCGACACGGCCGTCATCCCGAACACGGCGACGCGTACCGTCGGCTTCACCGTTATCGACGGCGGCGGCAATGCCAGCGCCACGGCGACGCGCACGGTGACGGTGACGGCGACCGACCAGACGCCGATCGTGACGATGCCCGGCGGCACCGCGTCGTACGTGACCGGTGCGTCGGCAACGATCGTGAATTCGGGCGTGAGCGTGATCGATCTCGACAATTCGACGCAGTCGTCCGCCACGGTCGCGATTACGGGCGGTTTCCGTTCGGGCGAGGACGTGCTGGCGTTGACGAATGGCGCCGCGGGCGCATTCGGCAACATTTCCGCGTCGTACGACTCGGCCACTGGCGTGTTGACGCTTTCCTCCGCAGGCGCGACGGCGACCGACGCGCAGTGGGCGCGCGCGTTGTCGAACGTGACGTTCGCGACCAGCGGCACGCACTTCGGAGATCGTACGATCGCGTTCCAGACGAACGACGGTATGAAGACGAGTGCATCGGCAACGACCACCGTGACCGTGATGGACCGGCCACACGTCGACACCGGCGCGGGTTCCGCTTCCTTCGTCGCCGGCGACAATGCGCCGTCGGTGCCGGTCGCGGTGTCTCCGGGCCTTGCATTGAGCGACGGCAGCAGCGCGGTGCTGAGCTCGGCGACGGTGGCGCTCACGGGCGGCTTTCATCCGGGCGAAGACGTGCTCGCATTCCGCAACGACGGTGCGACGATGGGCAACATTACGGCCAGCTATGACGCGGGCACGGGCGTAATGACGCTGACGTCCGCCGGCAGTACGGCGACGCTCGCGCAGTGGCAGGCGGCGCTCGCATCGGTCACCTATACCGACACGGCGGTTACGCCGGACACCACGGCACGCGTCGTCAGCTTCACGGTGACCGACGGCAACGGCACGGCCAGCGATGTACAAACGTGCAGCGTGACGGTGGCCGATACCGATCAGACACCGCGCCTGAGCGTCGACGGCAATGCGACCTATGTCGCGCAGGCATTCAATCCGGTGCCGGTGGCGGTCGCGCCACAGGTCGCGCTGAGCGATCGCGACGACACCACGCTGGCGTCGGCCCAGGTATCGATCGGCAGCGGTTTCGATGCGGCGCACGATACGCTGTCGTTTGCCGCCAGCGCGGCGACGGGAGATATCGGCGGGCGCTACGATGCGGCCACCGGGGTGCTGACGCTCACCTCCGCCAGCGGCAAGGCGACGCTCGCGCAATGGACCGCCGCGCTGCAATCGGTCAAGTATGCTGATTCCGCGCTCAACGCGGCGGGCAGCCGCACGGTCACGTTCACCGTGAGTGACGGCATGAAGACCAGCGCCCCCGCTTCGACCACGGTGACGATCGTCACGGGGCCGTCCGGCGGTGTACCAAACGTGCGCGAGCAGCCGACGATCATCGCGTCGCCCGGCCCGGCATCGCCTGCAGCGTTCGCGGGTTCGGACAACACCGCGCCGCCGGATGTGCTGCAGGAGCTTGAAGAGCCGCCCCGGATCGGATCGGTGCCGGTGGTACCGACCATCACGTTCCAGGATCCGGCGGCGCCGCGAGACGCGTACCAGATCAATCGCACCACGGTGTCGCGCTTCGATTTCGCAGCGCTCGACGCGGCCCTTGCCGCGACGCCGCTTGACGCACCGCTGCCGTTGCCCGGCATGTCGTTCTCGATCGCGACGGACGAACCGTTCTCGATCGACGTGGCGACGCTGCTGCCGCCGTCGGAGGCGATGCACGGAGGCGCGCAAGTCACGGTACGGCTCGCGGACGGTCGTTCGCTGCCGGGCTGGATCCGCTACGACGCAGCCCATGGCGTGTTGCGCGGCAAGCTGCCGCCCGGCACGCAGGAGGTCCACGTCTTTATCCAGACGCGCGACGCGTCCGGCCATGCGACCCGCCGCGAGATCGTGCTGGCTCCCCATGCGCACGGTGACGCGCATCGCGCCGCTCACCCGGCCGGGCCCGAACATGCTGCCGGGGCGATGGCCGGGCCGACGACCGCGCATGTGGCACGGCCGTCCGGCAAGCTGTCGCTCGATCAGCAGTTTGCGCAGGCGCGTGCCGCGTTGCATGTGCCGCATCCCGGCGACGCGGTGCGTCGCCTATGAATTCCCGTCATGCGCCGATAACCATGAGATCACACACGTCCGTTGCCGAAGCGATGCCTTTGCCTGTCCTTGCTTCGCGCGCCGCGCCCGGCCGCCGTTCGACGCGCCTGCCGTGCTTGTCGCTGATCGCCGTCTCGGCAGCCGTGGTCTGGCTGTCGGGCTGCGCGATTCACCCGACACCGTTTACGGACGCGGAGCGCGTGCAGACCGTGCGTGAGGACCGCGCCGCGATGTTCGCGAATCAGCCGCCGCTGGCCGGCCCCGTCACGCTGCAGGAGGCCTTGGCGCGAGCGATCCGCTACAACCTCGACCATCGGCTGAAAATGATGGAAGAGGCGCTCGCGGAAAAGCAGCTCGATCTCGCGAACTTCGAGATGTTGCCGCGCCTGACCGCCCAGGCCGGCTACACGACGCGCAATCATCCGCTCGCATCGTCGTCGCAGGGGCTCTTCACAAACACGCAGGTCGTGCCGCCGTCGTACTCGACGGACAAGAACGATCGCACGGCCGATCTGTCGTTCTCGTGGAACCTGCTGGATTTCGGCGTCAGCTACTTCGAGGCGAAAGAGCAGGCCGATCGCGTACTCGTCGTCGAACAACGCCGGCGCAAGGTGGTGCAACTGATGATGCAGCAGGTGCGCGAGGCGTACTGGCAGGCCGTTGGCGCGCAGCGTATGGCGTCGCGCGTCGGCCCGCTGCTTGCGCAGGCCGGACAGGCGCTCGACGCGTCGCGCCAGTCGCAGCTCGAAGGCTTGCGCTCGCCGCTCGATACGCTTGCCTATCAGCATGCGCTGCTCGACATCATGCGCCAGCTCGAAGCCGTGCGCGACCAGCTCGACGAAGCCAAGCCGCGCCTCGCGTCGCTGATGAACATCGCGCCCGGTACGGATTTCCTGCTCGCGGCGCCCGGAAGTTTCACGGTGCCGAGCTTCGACATGCCGATGGCGCGCATGGAAGAGACGGCGCTCGAACGGCGTCCGGAACTCGTCGAGGCAAGCTACAACGAACGCATCAGCGTCAACGAGACGCACAAGGCGATCGCCAAGCTGCTGCCGGGCATCGAGCTGCAACTGGGCGCGCATTACGACAGCAACAGCTTCCTCGTCTATCACGCGTGGCGCGCGGCCGGCATCAACGTGAGCTGGAACCTGCTGAACGTGCTCAATGCGAAGAACATTCGCGGTGCGGCCAAGGCGCAGCTCGACGTCGCACATGCGCAGCGCCTCGCACTGTCGATGGCCGTCCTGACGCAAGTGCACGTCGCGCGCGCGGAGCTGAGCGCCAGACAGCGCCAGTTCGATCTGTTCAAGCAGATCAACGACGTGGACGCCCAGATTCTGCAGCACACGCACAACGCGACGATCGCGAACGCGCAAGGCCGGCTCGAGGAGATTCGCGCGGCAACCTCCGCAATGATGTCGGAACTCCGGCTGTATCAGAGCTACGGCGAACTCGAAAGCGCATACGGCCAGCTGCTCGCGACGCTCGGGCTCGATCCCGTGCCGTCTTTTACGCGTGATGCGGATTTGAAATCGATCGAACAATCGATCGACACGGAACAGGCGCGCTGGGCGCAATTCGGCCACGCGGACGGAGTAACGACGCAATGAATCGATGGTGCAGGGCAGGGCTATGCAGTGCCATCCTGATGGCGGCCGCCGATGGCGCATGGGCGGCCGGGACGCCGGGCGGCGCGGGGGTGCAGCGTGCCGTGGCAGCGCCGGGCGCATTCCCCGGTGTGCCGGCGGTGGTGCCATCCGTGACGCATGCCGACGACGACGGCCGGATTCGCGTCCAGCTCGTCGCTCGCGATCAGGTCGATATCTCGAGCGAGATCAGTGCGAAGATCGCATCGCTGCCGTTTCGCGACGGCGATGCATTCCGCGCAGGGCAGACGCTCGTCTCGCTCGATTGCGCTCTCTACGCGGCGCAACTGCGCAAGGCTCAAGCAGAGGCGGAAGCGGCGGGGCAACTGAAGCGCGTCGACGACCGGCTGCTGGAACTGCATTCGATTGGGGCGGTCGACGTCGAGCAGGCCAACGCAAAGGCGAAAGCCGGGGCGGCCGAGGTCGCGTATATGCGGGCAACGGTGGGCAAGTGCAGGATCGCCGCGCCGTTCGACGGACGGGTGGTCAAGCGCAGCGCGTCGGCTCAGCAGTTCGCCGAGCCCGGCAAGCCGATTCTCACCATCGTCGACACCGGCCACCTGGAACTCAAGATGATCGTGCCGTCGAAATGGCTCGCGTGGCTCAAGCCGGACCATCCGTTGAGTGTCTCCGTCGACGAGGTCGGCAAGACGTATCCGGCCAGCGTCGCGCGAATCGGCGCGCGTGTCGACCCCGTCACGCAGACGGTCGATGTGACGGCCGCGCTGTCCGGCCGCCCGCCCGAGCTGCTGCCCGGCATGAGCGGCTGGGCGAGGTTCGCCGGCGCTGCCCGCTGATCGCACGATGAACGCCCCGCTGCAGATCGACGCGCATGCGATCGCCGTTCTCTGGCAGTTGTCCGCGCGCGCGCGCGAGGCGCCGAGCGAGGAGACGCTCGGCTTCGTCATGGTCAATGAATCGCTGTCGTTGGTGCCGTATCGCCAGGCGGCCTGGTGGCGGGCGCCGGAGCCCGTGCCGGGCGCGGTTGCGGCGATATCGGGCTTGCCGCACAGCGATCCAGGCACGCCGTACGTGCAATGGCTCGGGGAAGTGTGCCGCGTGCTCGAACGCCAGTCGCGGCAAGCGGCGACGCCGGTACAACCGCCGAGCGCGACAGTTGCCGGCGACGAGGCAGGCGCGTCCGCATTGCCGCACGCGTTTGACGCAAGCAGCCTGCCGGCGACGCTCGCGGCGGACTGGGCCGCCTGGTGGCCGGCGCACGCGCTGTGGGTGCCGCTCATCGATCGGGCCGGCCGTTCGTCAGGCGGTGTCGCGCTTGTGCGCGAGCAGCCATGGACGCCGCTTGAGCAAGCGCTGCTCGCGGAACTTGCCCGTGTCTGGGCCCATGCGCTTTCTGCGTTCGGGCCGAGGGCATCATGGCTCGCGCGCGTGCAACTCGCGCTGCGCGCCGGCAAGCATCGGCGCCGCGCGCTCGCGGCTGTCGCCGTCGCGCTGGTCGTGCCGGTTCCGTTGACAGTGCTTGCACCTGCTGAAGTCACGCCGAAGGATCCGTTCGTCGTGCGGGCCCCGCTCGACGGCGTCATCGATCATCTGTTCGCGCAGCCGAATCAACGGGTCGCCGCAGGGGCGCCCTTGTTTGCGCTCGACTCGACGGCGCTCGCATCGCGCTATTCGCTCGCGAACAAGAACTACGCGACGGCCCAGGAGGAGTACCGCCAGACCGCCCAGCTGGCGGTGACCGACGACAAGGACCGGCTCGACATGGCATTGCGCAAGGGCAAACTCGACCAGAGCGCGGTCGAGCTCGACTACACGGCGCGCGAGCTCGCGCGCGTGAGCGTAACGGCGGCGCGCGCGGGTGTGGCCGTGTTCTCGGATCCGAACGACTGGAACGGGAAGGCGGTGTCGATCGGCGAGAGGGTGATGTTGCTCGCGGATCCCGCACACGTCGAACTCACGGCGTATGTGCCCGTCGCCGACAACGTCGACGTCGTGCCCGGCGCGACCGTGACCCTATATCCGAAGAGTTCACCGCTCGACGCGTACGATGCGCGCATCGATACCGTGGCGTACCGCGCCGAGCCGACGCCCGATGGCGTCGTCGCCTACCGCGTGAAAGCGACGTTCGCGGGCACGGCACGGCCGCCGCTCGGCATGATGGGCACCGCACGCATTCATGGTCGCTGGGTGCCGCTTGCTTATTACCTGCTGCGCCGGCCGCTCGCGACGGCGCGGCAGTGGCTCGGCTGGTAGCCCGCGCGTGGCCGCCGCTTTCACCGGATCTGGCGCATCGATGTCAAGTCTTCCGCCTCTTCGCCAGGAGCTGACGTTGACGCGTGGCGCCTCCACGCTGGGCGGCGCGCCGACCTGGATGCTGCACGACCCGGCGGCTCACCGGTTCTTTCAGATCGGCTGGCCGGCGTTCGAAATGCTCTCACGCTGGTCGCTGGGCGACGCGCAGGCGATCGTCGCGTCGGTTAACGCGGAAACGACGCTGCGCGTGACGATCGACGATTTCGAATCGCTCGTGCGCACGCTGCATCATCAGCACCTGTTCGTCGCGTCGAGCGCGGCCGATACGGGCCGGCTTGCGGGTGCGGCGGCAGCGAGCCGGCTTTCGCATGCGATGTGGCTGCTCAAGCATTACCTGATGATTCGCGTACCGCTGTGGCGGCCGATGCCGTTCCTGCGGCGCTTCGCCCGCCATGCGGACTTCGCGTACCGGCCTGCGTTCTGGGGCGTGGTTGCGCTCGTGGCTCTCGCGGGCCTGGTCCTGGTGTCGCGCCGCTGGGACGAGTTCGTTCATACGTTCCATGGCTATGCCGACCTGCGCGGACTGGTCGCGATCGGCATCGCGATCGGCTGTGCCAAGGTCCTGCACGAGTTTGGACATGCATTTACCGCGTATCGGTACGGCTGTCGCGTGCCGACGATGGGGATCGCGTTGCTCGTGATGGTGCCGGTGCTCTATACGGATACGACCGAAGCATGGAAAGTACCGGGTCGCGCCGAGCGATTGCGAATCGGCGCGGCCGGCATGCTGATCGAACTGGTGCTGGCCGCGTTCGCGACGCTGGCCTGGAGCGTGCTACCCGACGGACCGCTGCGTGCCGGTGCGTTTCTGCTGGCGACGACGACCTGGATCGGCACGCTGACGATCAACGCCAGCCCGTTCATGCGCTTCGATGGCTATTTCCTGCTCTCGGACTGGCTCGACATGCCGAACCTGCACGATCGCGCGTTCGCGTTCGGCCGCTGGTGGATGCGCGAGCGGCTGTTCGGTTTCGGCGATCCGCAGCCCGAGCCCTGCGCACCGCGCCGCCGGCGTTTCCTGATCGCGTTCTCGTTTGCGACGTGGCTTTACAGGCTCGTCGTGTTCTTCTCGATCGCGCTCGTCGTTTATCACACGTTTTTCAAAGCGCTCGGGTTGGTCCTGTTCGGCGTCGAGTTCGGCTGGTTCATCGCGCGGCCGATCGTCCGCGAGAGCATTGCTTGTTGGCAGCGTCGATCGGCGCTGCGGTGGTGCCGCGAAACCCGGCGCACCGCCGTCCTCGGCGTGGCGGCGATCGCGCTGCTCGTGTTGCCCTGGTATGGCGGGATCGGCGCGCCTGCCGTGGTCGGCCCGCTGCGCGCGCAGGGACTCTACGTGCCCGAGCCTGCCTATGTGACGGCCGATGCGCCGATTGCCCGCGATGGCCAGCACGTGCACGCGGGCGACGTGCTGGCCGTGTTTGCGTCGCCCGACCTTGCGCATCGGCTACAGGCGGCACGGGTTGCCGATGCGCTGCTGCGCTGGCAGCTTGAGCAGCAGCCGTTCGACTCGCGGCTGCTCGAACAGGGCGTCGCGTTAAAGCGCCGCTCGGACGCGGCGCATGAAACCGTTGCCGGGCTCGCGGCACAAGTTGCGCAATTGACGCTGCGCGCGCCGTTCGACGGCGTCGTGCAAACCGACGACACACTTGCGCCGGGCACCTGGCTGCCACGCGGCGAGCATGCGTTCGACGTCGTCGGGCCGGCCGGCGTGAAGGGCGAAGCATTCGTCAGCGAAGCGGATGCGGCGCGCATCGCGGCCGGCGATCGCGTCAGCTTCGTGGCATCGTTACCCGAATTCGACACACTGGACTGTCGGGTCAGTGCCATCGATCGCGTCAATGTCGCCACGCTCGACGCGCCGGCGCTGGCAAGCATTTACGGTGGTCCGCTGCCCGTGCAGCTTCAGCCGGGCACGCATAAGCTCGTGCCGCTTGCAGCGACCTATCGCGTGCGGATCGGAGATTGTCCGACAAACGTGGCGTGGCCGCGCGAGATCGTCGGCACAGCGACGATCGGCGGCGCGCGGCAAAGCTTCGCATGGCGCATGCTCGCGTGGCTGACGTCGGTGCTCGTGCGCGAGAGCGGTGCATAGGCAGGCATGGCGACATCGAGAATCGCGCGACACGCCGGGGCGGCAGAGTCAACCGGCATTGCGTCGTACGGGGCGATCAAGAACGTGTATCGCACGGAATTCGGTATCCGATCGCGAGCGCTTCGATGTATTCTGGCGCCATTCGTCAGACCTGAGGCGTCCACCCGTAACGCGTTGCGTGATCTCGTGCCCGCGCTTAATTCCGGTCGCCGGACGGAATCCTCGGCCGGGCGACGCGCGCCGGCAACGGCAGAATGCGCGGCAACACGTTCTCGGATTTGAGAAGCTTGTGTGCGAGCGCGCCTAGCACGTGCAAGCCAACCAGCGCGGCCAGTCCGTAAGCCGTCAGCGCGTGCAGTTCTCCCAGCCAGTGTGACAGCTCGTGGCTCTTGGGCACGAGGGTCGGCAGCGAGAAGAGTCCGAAGCAGCTGGCCGTGTGCCCAGCCGCATTCGTCTTCATCCATCCGAGCACGGGAATGACGAGCATCAGCACGTAGAGCAGCCCGTGGGCGCTGCGCTCCACAAAACGGCTCAGCGTGCCGGCCGGATTGATCGACGGCGGCAGCCGGCGCCGCATGCGCAGCCGGTTGACGATCCGGATCGCCACGAGCCCGAGGATGGCGATTCCGACCGACTTGTGCAGGCTGACGAGGTCTTCGTTGTCGTCCAGCAGCAAACCGACGATCAGGTTGCCGATCAGCGCGACCGCCAGCAGCCAGTGCAGCAGGCTGATCGACAGCGGGTAACGGGTAACGTTTTTCATGACGGGAATACCTGTCCAGTAGCAAAGGCGTGGCCGGCCGCGGTTAGCCGAGCAGGTCGTGATAGCGCTTTTTCGTGCCGTTGATCTGTCGCAACGCCTGCTTGGCGGCTGGCAGATCGTTGGCCTGAATCGCACGGTCGACGGCGGTCAGTTCGTCGCGCAATTTGCCCATGCCTTCGTCGTAGGTCGACTGGTCGTCGCGATACCGCTGGCGGCTCGCCTGCTGGGCATCGTTTTCGAGCCGGGTCACATACCCCTTCATCTCCGGAATCGTCCGGCTGCTCATCGCACCTTGCATCGCGTGCTTCATGTCCCTCATCAGCGTCTTGATCTCGCCGGCGCAAGCCGGCGCGGCAGCCACGGAAAGCAGCACGCTCAGCGCTGCGCAGAAACGGAGTCGGAACGACAGGCGGTTCATGGTCATCGATTCGGTTGCAAAGGTCGGTGATCGCGACCTTAGGGGGCCGACGTTAACGGATTCTTAAGGGCCGGATTTTTCCGCGCGCGGCTTGATGGCTGCCCGTGCCTGCGGGTATCGTGCGGCAAGGGACGGCATGTCCGGAACCAACAGGAACGCGACGCCATGCGGGTGTTACTCGTCGAAGACGACAAACTGATTGGAAGCGGTGTGGAGGACGGCCTGATCGAAGCCGGCATGACGGTCGACTGGGCGCACGACGGCAGGCACGCGCAGCTCGCGCTCGAAACCACGCCATACGACCTCGTCGTGCTCGATCTCGGCCTGCCTCGCCTGTCCGGGGTGGAATTGCTGGACTGGCTTCGCAAGCGGCGTGACCATACACCGGTGATGGTGATGACCGCGCGCGACACAGTGGCCGACCGCGTGAGCGGCTTGAGCGCCGGCGCGGACGACTATCTCGGCAAGCCGTTCGACCTGACCGAGCTGATCGCCCGCTGCCGGGCGCTCGTGCGCCGTTCGCAGGGGCGCGGCACCGACACGATCGAATACGGCGACATGTCGGTCGATCCCGCATTGATGACGGTGACGCGCGGCACCGAACGAATCGCGCTGACGTCGCGCGAATGCGCGTTGCTCGTCGAACTGCTGGCGAACCAGGGACGCCCGCTCTCGCGCGCGCGCCTCCAGGACAGCCTCTACGGCTGGAACGAGGAAATCGAAAGCAATGCGATCGAAGTGCACGTGTCGAATCTGCGCAAGAAGCTGGGGGCCGACTTGATCCGGACGATCCGCGGCGTCGGCTACGTGGTGGAGAAGGCATCGTGATGCGCTCGATCCGGCAACGGCTCACCTTGCTCGTACTGTCGGGCGTCGTGGTGGTCTGGGCCTACTCGCTGGTGTCGAGCTACCGCCAGGCGATTCACGAAGCGGAAGAATGGGATGAAACGCGCATCGAGCAGATCGCCCAGGCGTTCGCCGCGCTCGGTGCCTCCGATCTTCCGGTTTTTGCGGGCATCGCGCTCGGTTCGTCCGAAGACGACGACGGCGACAACGACGCATCGCCGCGGATGCTGTATCAGGTGAGCGACGCCGGCGGCCGGATCCTGGCCGCGAGTCCCGGGCTTGCGTCGCTCGATCTGCCGGTGTTTCCCGCCGCCGCATCGAGCCCGATCCGGTTCGGCAATCCGAAGTGGCACGCATACGTGCTGACCGATGCCGCGCGCGGCCGCACGGTGCGCATCTTCGAGCAACGTACGCACCGTTCGGATCTGTCCGCGGAGGTCGCGCGCCGCGTCGCCCGGCCGCTTGCGTTCGCGCTGCCCGTGCTGGCCGTGCTGATCTGGCTGGCGATCGGCCACAGCCTGACGCCGCTGCGCACGCTGTCCGAGGCGATCGACGCACGTTCGCCGGATAGTCTCGACGCCATCGGCACGACCGGCATTCCCGACGAAGTGCGGCCGCTGGTCACCGCACTCAATACGCTGTTGCAACGCCTGCGTGGTTCGCTCGATCGCGAACGCGCATTCACCAGCGACGCGGCACACGAGCTCAAGACTCCGCTCGCTGCCATCAAGGTCCAGGCACAGGTCGCGCTCACCGCGCGCGATCCGGACCGTCAGCGGCGAGCGATGCAGCGGGTCGTCGAAGGAGTCGACCGAAGCACGCATATGGCGGATCAGTTGCTCGCCCTGGCGCGACTCGACGAAACCGTACCGATGCCCGGCGAGGACGTGGACCTCGCGAGCATGGTGCAGGCGTGCAAGAGCGATCACCAGCCGCGAGCGGCGCTCAAGCGGATATCGTTGACGTCGCGCGCCAGTGATCACACGATCGTGCATGCGCCGCCGACGTTGATCCGTGTCCTGCTCGACAACCTCGTCGATAACGCGATCAAATACGGTCACGAACACGGAACGGTGGAAATCGCAACCTGGCGGGATGCCGGCACGATATGCGTTCAGGTACGGGACGACGGCCCGGGTGTTTCGAGCGACAAACTGTCTCGGCTGCACGATCGCTTCTTCCGGGGTGCGGACCACGACGAAAACGGTAGCGGCCTGGGGCTGTCCATCGTCGCGCGTATCGTGGCAAAGCTTGACGGGCGCCTCGCTTACGTCGACGGGCTGAACGGAACGGGATTCGGCGTCCGCATCACGCTTCCCGTGCCGGTGTGACGTCGCATACTCACGAATTCAGGCCGGCCCTCCATCGGCGATTCAATGAGCGGACGCGAACAGGCGCGATCAGCGACTTCAATGAAAGATCGATCGCATATTTAGGACCGGCGGCCACCGGTCATCTCCCGGCGCATTACCGAGCGCTGTTGATTCAAATACTCATCATCATCGACGCAATACGTGCAATCAGGCCTGCGATAAGAAAGCCTTAAGGTGTGGATTCTATGCTGATGACGTCAGCCGGACACCCGGCTCGTGCTGTGCGGCGGGCAATCCGGATGAACGTAGGAAGAAGCGCTTTCTGGAGGGTCTGCCATGAAATCTCTACTCCTGATCGCCAGCGTGCTCGCCGCCACGGCGCCGCCTTACGCGTCGGCAACGCCCCCCGCCATCCGCGGTGCCCACTTCGGGGTGGAGACTCAGCGGGAGCCGGCCGACCAACATGGGGTGCTGCCTCAGTCGCAGAGCAACGCTCCGCGGCTGAACGGACCCTCCGCCGCCAATGCCGGGCACGACACCTCAGGCTATGGCGGAATGATGAGCGGGGCCCAGCAAGCCGGCCGCATGTCGTTGAGCAAGTCGGAACGCGCCTTGTACGCACATCACTAGGCTCCTCGGCTTCGCGTCGTGCTTGCGCGCGTTCTTTATCGAATCAAAGCCTTGAAATTGAAGAGGTGGCTCATGCTGCAGAAATCTCTTTTTCTTGCGCTCGGCGTCGTCGGCCTCGCGATTGTCTCTTCGGTCACACGGGCTGCCGAGCCGGCCTCGGTCAGGGTGACGCTTTCAGACGGGAAAAATGGCAGCATGTCGCTGACGCTAAGTCCGTCGAAGGTCGCGGCGGGACCCGTCGAGTTCACGATAGCGAACGAGTCTCACACGATGAAGCACGAATTTCTGATCGTGCCATGGTCCGGTTCCGACGCTGCGTTACCCTATTCTGCGAAAACACAGCAGGTGGGGGAAGACCAGCTGAAAGGGCTGCAAGGTGTCGAAGACCTGAATCCGCGCGAGACTGTAACGGCACGATTTTCGCTGAAGAGGGGCAGATATCTCGTGTTCTGCAACGAGCCAGGTCACTACCGCGCTGCGATGCATACTGATCTTTTAGTTGGCAACGCGAATTAAAGGATCGTCGGCCGCGCTCGTCAGCCAGCATCGCAGCCCGGCTACGGATAACGGTTGCTTCGAATCGGCGAGGCCGCTGGTGGCTGGCGGAAGAAGATTCGAGCGGTAGCGTGGGGAGCGGGTTCTGTTTTGACTACAGCTATGCAGGCCTCGTCTACGCGTGGCCGTGTGGTTGTTGGCGAAGCCGGCCGGCGAACCCGTCGCACCGTAATCACGATGTGCTTCCCCTGAAGCGCGCGAGGGCGCTTCAGGGGAAGGCGGACATGTACAGGAACGACATGGCGGCGCGTTCGGACGTTTCTTGTCAGCTTGTCCGGTGAGGAAAGATCACGCGAACACTGAGCCCCCGCGTGTCGCGCCGATTGGTCATCTTCAGCTCCGCCTGGTGGTGCTCCGCGATACGTTGCACGATCGAGAGACCCAGGCCCGTTCCCGATGCGTCCTGACCCGCTCCGCGATAAAAGCGCTCCCAGACTCGTGTCAGTTCGTTATCGGGTATACCTGGCCCGGTATCCCGAACTTCCAGTACCGGGTGATTCCCGTCTTCCCCCACAACGACATCGATGCATGCGCCCGCGCCCGCGTATCGGATCGCGTTGTCGACCAGATTGTTGAGCAGAATCCGCAGCTCCTCCCGATTTCCCCGCACGATAGCGGCATCCGCTGCAACCAGCCCCAGGTCGACGTGATGAGCTTGCGCAACACGTTCCCGGTCGCTCACGACGGAGCGCGCGATCGCTGCGATATCGAGCGGCTCGAATGGGGCTTCCGGAGCCTGCGGCGCGAGACGCGCCAGCGTCAGCAACTGCTCCGCCAGATGGGCGAGCCTGGACGTGCCGATGCGAATCTGCGTGACGATCTCGTCCCGTTCCTGTTCGTCCTGGGCACGGGGGAGCAGCTCGGCCTGAATGCCGAGCCCCATGATCGGTGTGCGTAGCTCATGGGCGGCGTCCGCGATGAAGCGTCGCTGTACGGAAAACGACTGGTCGAGTCGCAGCAGGAGGTCGTTGATGGCGTCGGCCAGCGGAGCGACTTCGCTGGGCATCGCGGCCGTGTCGATCGTCTGCATGTTGTCGGCGTCGCGCCGTCTGAGCGTCGAAGCGATCTCCCGGAGCGGGTGCAATCCGTAGCCGATCCCGAACCATAGAAAGAGCGCAAGAACGGGGAGTAACGATAGAACCGGCCACAGCAGATGCATCGCTATTTCAGCGACGGCCTCCCCGTGTGCACGTTGTGCCTGGGCGACACGAATCAGGGTGTCGCCGCTACGGTACACGTAGGTATGCCACAGCTGCCCTTGAACGGCGATGTCGGCAAGCCCCGGGCCATGCGGAGGGGGAAGCGACGAGTCGGGGTCGGTGCTGAAAAGAACACCCGATCCACGCCAGACTTCCAGCAATACGCCGTGCGATTGCAGGCCCGACAGTCGATCGTCGTCACCTTGCTTGAAGCCGGTCAGTGACAGACGCCCGTTGCCATCCACTACCACGTGCCGCGCAACCGCCTTCAGTTGATCGCTCAGAAGTTCGTCGATCTCGGTCAATGCGCCCCAGTACGTGGCCGCGCTGGCGATTACGCCGATCAACAGCGTCGCGGGCACGAGCCACAGCAGGAGTCTGCGCCGGAGCGATTTCATCCGGGCTCTCCGATCCGGTATCCGATACCGCGTACAGTCACGATGACGTCCGTGCCGAGCTTCTGGCGGAGATGATGGATGTGAACCTGGACCGTGTTGCTCTCGACCTCCTCGTTCCATCCGTAGAGGCACTCTTCGAGCTGCTCCCGCGTAACGATTCCCTTCGGACGGCGGATCAGTTCTTCCAGGATGGCAAATTCCCGCGCCGTCACCGGCGCTTCCTCGGTCCCGAGCCAGACACGGTGCTGCGCAGGATCGAGCCGCAGCGTGCCGGACTGGAACACCGTTTGTACGTTTCCCGTTTGCCTTCGGGAGACGACGCGGATTCGTGCGAGCAGTTCTTCCAGCGCGAAAGGTTTGACAAGGTAGTCATCCGCTCCCGCATCCAGGCCGGCCACGCGATCGCCGATGGTATCGCGGGCAGTGACGATGATGACCGGGGTCGGGTCGTTTCGCTGCCTCAACCTCGTGAGCACGGAGGCGCCATCCTGCTTGGGGAGTCCGAGGTCGAGCAGCATCAGACCGTACTGTGTCGAGCGCAATGCGGTCAATGCGGCTTCGCCGTCCCGAACCCAGTCGACAGCGAAACCCGATTGGCGCAGCCCGCGCAGCACGCCGCTGCCGATCTGCTCATCGTCCTCTACCAGCAAGATGCGCATGCCGGCTCCATTTCGTTTGATTGCCACGACGCAATCGACGGATCGTTCCCGGACAGCGCATACGAAGGCGAATGGAACAACGGCGCGGAACGGGTCACCGCCTGTCGGGCAAGGTTCCCGGAGAATTCGCGCGCAACGGTCGCAGCTGCGGCCTGGATCGACGCCGGATACATGTTGCCCTTTCTCGACGGGTAGTAACCGGCGTCCTCAAACTGGATCAATTGATTGCGGACCTGTCCCCGAGTGAGCGGAGTGCGTGACGTTTGAGAAAGCGCCAGTGCCGGCACGAGCATGATCGCAGCCAGAGCCGTGAATTTCACTGCTGAACCCATCGCCTTGGCCTCCTGAAAGTCCCGGATCGACGCCCGTGCTGAATTTCATGGCGAGATCATGACGGCGAAGGCTTAAGGAATGGTTAACAGGCGCCGGCCCGGCCGCGCCTCGACTCATGCCCAGGGCAACAGATGCCGCCTGGCGTGCACCTCGCGATCTGGTATGACCAGAGTCAGCTCGTGATCGCGTCCGCATCGAGTGTGCGCGACGCGATCCTGATCGGCGTGGTACTGACCAAAGAGCATCGTGAGTCGAGTCTGTCGCATTGGATGAACACGCGTTATGCGGTGCTGATCGAGCGTGTCAGCCGCAGGCCGGTTCTCGCCCTGGCCGGCGTGGCGCCGCTGCTGATCGTGGCCGTACTGGCATTCACGCGGGTGGGCAGCGGGTTCATGCCGTCGATGGACGAGGGCGGATTCGTACTCGACTACCACACGGCACCGGGAACCTCGGTCACCGAAACCGATCGCCTGATGCGGGAAGTCGAGACGATCATCCGCGAGAATCCCAACGTCGCGACTTATTCGAGACGCACCGGCGCAGGCCTTGGCGGCGATCTCAACGAGCCCAACAAAGGCGACTTCTTCGTGCGTTTGAAGTCCGGTTCCCGCGAGCCGATCGATACCGTGATGGAAGAGATCCGGTCGAAGATTGAAGCGAATGTACCCGGCGTGAACATCGAACTCGCGCAACTGATGGAGGACCTCATCGGCGACCTGACTGCTGTGCCGCAACCGGTGCAGATCAAGATCTATTCGGACGATCCTCACGTGCTGGAATCGACTGCACGGCGGGTCGCGGCCCGGATCGGAAAAATTCAGGGCATCGTCGACGTCGACGACGGCATCAATCCGGCAGGCGATGCACTCGATCTTCACGTCCGGCCCGATGCGGCGGCGGCCGAAGGCATGGACCCGCAGACCATCGCGCAGCAAGTATCGGATCTGCTCGAGGGAAACGTGGCCACGCAATTCCAGCAGGGACCGAAGACAGTCGGTGTGCGCGTGTGGGTCGCGAACGCGATGAGCATGAATGGCACGGGGCTCGGAGAATTGCAGATTCGGGCGCCTGACGGGCACCTGTTCCCGCTCAAGCGGGTAACCGATCGCATCACGGTCAGTGGTCAGCCGGAGATCAGCCGCGATAACCTGAAGAGGATGGTGGCGGTCACCGCGCGAATCGACGGCCGCGATCTGGGCTCGACGATTGCGGACGTGCAGCGCTCGCTCGGCGAGGCGAACCTGTTGCCGGCAGGCGTGTATTACGAGCTTGGTGGCCTGTATCAGCAACAGCAGATCGCTTTTCGCGGGCTTCTTGCGGTGTTCGGTGCGGCCGTGGCGCTGGTTTTCGGTCTGTTGCTGTTTCTCTACGAGCGGTTTCGCGTGGCGCTCGCCGTGATGGCGATGCCGCTGTGCGCCACCGGTGCGGTTTTCATCGGTCTGTGGGTAACGGGCATCGAGCTGAACATCTCGGCGATGATGGGGATGACGATGATCGTCGGTATCGTGACCGAAGTCGCGATCTTCTATGTTTCCGAGTTCCAGGCGCTCGTGCGCGATGAGGGAATGGCGCCCGATGTCGCGCTGCTCGCCGCGGGCCGCAACCGGTTGCGGCCAATCGCGATGACGACGATCGCCGCGATCCTGGCATTGCTGCCGCTTGCTTTCGCGCTCGGTCAGGGTTCGGCGATACAGCAACCGCTGGCGGTGGCGATCATATCGGGGCTGATCGTGCAGCTTCCGCTGGTTTTGCTGGTGCTGCCGGTTCTGTTGCGTGTGCTGGTTGCGGGATCCGGGCCGGCAGGACTGTCGGACCATTGAACCGGCTGCCGATGCGGGCGACGCGGGAGACCGACGGCGAGTCAGGCGATCAGCGTACCCGATCGGCTTGCGACCACGGGGAAACGCATGCGGGTGCTGTTGATCGAAGGCGACGCGATGATCGGCGAGGCGGTTCAGGACGGATGGGGGCCGCGCTGGACCTGGGATTTTCCGCCCCGTCTCGCCAATGCGGGCTGATCGTCACGGTCCTGGTGCCGATATCGGATCGTGCATCAGACAACCACGCCAGATCGCCATAAGGCCTTCGAATATCAGGTGAAGCTTCTGTTCGTCGAGCCATGCGTTCATGCGAATCACACGCGTGGATTCATATGCCGCCGTTGTTTCGTTGACACTGACGAGCAGCGGCCGATGACGATTCGCCACGCATGCTGACGGTGGCGAATAGTATCGTCCGGCCGGCGATGGATCGCCGGCCGGAGGATAGACGACGCCGTGAACGGGCCGTCAGTGGTGCAGATAAATCGAGCGAGACATGGCATGTGTCGTGAGGGCATGTCCCGAGTTGCTACCTGCGGATTGTGCGGAACCGTAACCGGTTGTGTCGGCCTGGGCAGTCGACTCGGACGAGTGCAGGCGCGCTTCTGCCTGCTGAATGGATTGCGGATAGTGAATGTCTTTGCGGGCGGGGTAGTATCCGGCGTGCTCGATCTGAACGAGTTGTGCACGAACGTCCGCTCGAGTAAGGCCTTGTCCCGCGAACGCAAGTGCAGGAACAACCGCAAGTGCCAGCATGACGGTTCGAATGGCGAGTTTCATGGCCGTGATCTCCAGTGAGTTGGGAAGGGCAATCACACGATGTGCGATGCCGTAGAAACAGCATGCGCCTCCCGAACTGAAGATAATGTTAACGATGACGTTGATGAGCCGGCTCGAAGGTGCAATGCGAATGTGCGGTGCGCGGGCCCATGTGGGCGTTTTGCGCCGGCCCATCGCTGCAGGAAAGGTGTCGGGACAAAAAAAGACCCGGACTCGCGCCGGGTCGAACGAGCGCGGCGAACGACAAGCAACGAATTTCATGAATCGATCGTTGCTTGCTGCGTTTACCGTCACTCTGCGTGGACGAACGAAACATGAGCCGCACGGTATCGAACCGGCGCGGCATATGCACGTTGTCATGCCATACTTAAGTTATCCTTAAGCTGAAAGGAATCGGGTAAAGCGGAAACCGATGTCTTGATGTGAGGCTCAGCGAGCGCTACAGCGCCCGAAACCCGGTGCTCGACTGGCGAGAATCTCGACTTCAACGGCCGTTCCCAAAAAAGCGCTGCCGGTCGGCTGACCGTCAGCGCTTTTTTGTTGCTCTGGCTCCGCGTGCACGGATAAACCTGACCAACGCCACACGGATGCTGATTTCCGTTCTGCCGCTGACGCTGGCCATTCCGGCTTATGCTGCTACACCCGCCGACAACGTCGCATGGAGCGCGCGGCCCTGGGTTCCTAGTCCCAGAAACTCCGCACCGCGACCGCCACGATCACCGGTACCGAAAACACCAGCGGGATCGCGAAATACTGCGCGTCGCGATCGACGATCCAGCTATAAATCAACCACGCCACGCCAATCGCGAACGTGATGAGGCCGACCAGCACGGCGGCGATATTCAGGACGAGCTTCGAAGGCTGGCGGCGCGTTTTGTCGTTGGTGTCGGGTTCGCGCGGAGACGATTTCATCTGGAGAGGGGCCCGGGCCTGGCAGGTGTAAAAGCACAGGAGACCCCATCTGCACGGATCGCGCAAGGGCCGGCGCAGGGCGCCTGTACGTCGAGCGGTTGGCGCCGAACGCAACGAACCGCTCGCGAGGCTGCTGCGCGATCGCGAGGTCGAGCATCGGATCGGCGACGTCGGTGCGCATGCCGGCCGGTTCTTCGACGACCGCGTGCCCGCAGAATGTACGGATGCTGGCGAATTCGAGTACCGTCTTTGCTCGCTGCTGCAGGCGCTCATCCCGTTCGACGCCGCACGGACCGGCGTCGCGACACGCGTGCCCGCCGGTTCGGTGATGCACAACCGTTTCCTGTACCGTCTGCCGCATGCATGCTTCGCCGACCGGAAACGCGTGCGCAACTGCGATCCGCGCGCGCATCGCACGCTGCTCGGCGCGACGGCCGGCCCGACCGGCGAGAAACCGGCCGACGCGGCCGGTGTGCCGCGAGGAATCGCTCGTACGAGCATCTGCGACGAGCGTGTGCACGAATAGTTGTATCCACAACCATTGAGCGTTATGCTCGTCAGTTCCCAGCAGACGGATTTCCATCATGAACGACACGAATTCAGGGTCGGTGCGTGCGGCGGTGGTCGGTGTCGGCGCGATCGGCGGATTGCTCGCGGCTGCACTGTCGCGGGCCGGCATGACCGTGAGCGCCTACGCGCGCGGTGCGACGCTCGATGCGCTGAATGCGCACGGCGTGCGGGTGATCGACGAGGCGGGCGCCATGTCGTCGGTTCCGGTGCGTGCGAGCGACGACGCGGCCGCGCTCGGTGTGCAGGACTACGTGGTGATCGCGCTGAAGGCGCAGGCGCTGCCGGCGCTGGCCGCGCGCATCGCGCCGCTGGTCGGGCGCGACACGGTGATCGTCGCGGCGATGAACGGGTTGCCGTGGTGGTTCACGCATGGGCTCGCGGGCCCGATCGACGGCGTGCCGCTCGACGCGGTCGACCCGGCGGGCGTGGTGTCGGCGGCGCTGCCGGCCGCGCAGGCGATCGGCTGTGTCGTGCACCTGTCGTCGAGCACCGATGCGCCGGGCATCGTGCGCCGCGGCCGCGGCAACCGCCTGATCATTGGCTCGCCCGCTGCGCGGCTCGACGCCCCGGCCGCACGGTTCGCGTCGGCGCTTGCAGCGGGCGGCTTCGACGTCGAAGCGACGCCGGCGATCCGCACCGAGATCTGGGCGAAGCTGTGGGGCAACATGAACATGAATCCGCTGAGCGCGCTGACGGGTTCGACCGCCGAACAACTGCTCGACGATCCGTTCACGCAGGATCTCGCGTTGCGGATGATGGAGGAGGCGGCCGCGATTGGCGCGAAGCTCGGTCTCGACACGGGGATGAGCGGGCCGGCCCGGATTGCCGTGACGCGCAAGCTCGGTGCGTTCAAGACGTCGATGCTGCAGGATTTCGAGGCCGGACGGCCGCTCGAGACCGGGCCGATCCTCGGCGTGTTTCCCGAACTGGGGCGCAAGCTCGACGTACCGACACCGTATTGCGACGCGGTGCTGGGGTTGCTGCGTCAGCGCGCGGCGAACAGCGGGTTATAGCGGGTTGTGGTGGGCCTGGATCGCGGCGGCGGTGGCCCGCATGGTGAACCGTGATGAAGAACGACGAGCCGTCGTTCGGTGCGTGCCCGGGAGCGGCAAGCCGGGCCGCCACCCATGCGCTCGCGCGATTCGGCGGCCCGCGGATTCATCGGAACAAAGCAACGCGTGGCGATGCGCGCCGTGACGGACGCCGGCGGCCACCACCGCGATTCCGGGCGCATGCCGGCACGGGCACCACGGCGTTGAAACGCGCACGTGGCACGGGTTGCATCCGCCGCGCGACTCACTCGTCCCGTTCGAGCGCGTGTGCGACGACTTTGTCGAGCAGCCGCTCGAACGTCTGACGCTCGCTATCGGACAGGCACGTGAGCAAGCTTTCATTCCACTTGCGCACGATCGGCATGATCTTGCGATGCAGCGCGCGGCCGTCGGTGGTCAGCGCGATCAGCACGATCCGGCCGTCTTCCTCGCTCGCGCTGCGCTCAAGCAGCCCTTGGCGCAGCAGCGCTTCCGCCGCGCGGCTCGCCTGGCTCTTGTCGAGATTGGTGTGACGCGCGAGATCCATGATCGAAAACGGACCGAACGCGCCGACGGCGGCGATCACGCGCGCCTCGGGCAGCGAGATGTCCAGCTTGTGCCGGTACACCTCGGCGATGCCGCGGTCGGATCGCTTCGTGAGCGCATGGAGGCGATAGGTCGGAAACTGATCGAGCCCGGCTTGGCGGCCTTTCATGTCGAATCCTGAAGAAAAAGGGCGGGCCCGATTGTTCCTGTATCGCGCGCTCGGGTCAACGGTCAGTGTGCGCCGTACTTCAGCCGTGTCAACTGCTCGGCTTCGTTCGCGAGCAGGTTCGCGGCGTCGCGGATCGCGACGTCGAGCGTGATCGGGCCCGGCGCCGGCGAGAAGCACCCGGAAAAATGTTCGGACAGGCGCGGCAGGGCAGCCGGATCGACCGCGCCGGACAGCAGCGACGCGGGCACGCCGGCGGCCTGCGCGTGACGGCACGCGATGAACGGCGCCTTGCCGTGCAACGTCTGCACGTCGGAACGGCCTTCGCCGGTGATCAGCCAGTCGGCGCCGGCGAGCGCCGCATCGAGTCCGACCTGCCGCGCGACGACTTCCGCGCCGGCTTCGAACTGCGCCCCCAGCATGTGCAGCGCGAAACCGAGGCCGCCGGCGGCGCCGGCCCCGGCCGACTCGCGGCCGCGCCGGTCGAGCGCGACTTCCAGCAGATCGGCGAAGCGGCCGAGCGCCGCGTCGAGGGGGGCAACCTGTTCGGGCGTCACGCCCTTTTGCGGGCCGAACACCGCGGTCGCGCCATGCGGGCCCGTCAGCGGGTTGTCGACGTCGGACATGCCGATGAATTCCGCTTCCTGCAGGCGCGGATCGAGCCCCGACGCGTCGATCCGTGCGATGTCGGCGAGCCGTGCCGGGACGGGTTCGAGCGGCTGCCCGGCCGCGTCGAAGCATTGCAGGCCGAGGCCCGCGAGCAAGCCTGCGCCGGCATCGTTGGTGCTGCTGCCGCCGAGCGCGACGAAGAAGCGGCGCACGCCTTCGTCGAGCAGCGTGCGGATCGCTTCGCCCATCCCGCGCGTGCTGCGCGCGTCGACCGGCACGCTCATGCCGACCGCGTCGGTGATCCCGACGATCTCGGCCGTCTCGACGATCGCGGTGCGCGCGTCGATCACGCCGACCGCTGCGTCGCGTGCCGCGAGCGATGCGCCGGGCACCCGCAGCGTGCGCCGCGTGCCGCCGCCTGCCAGCATCGCATCGAGCGTGCCTTCGCCGCCGTCGGCCATCGGGCAGCAGCGCACGACCGCATCCGGCCGGGCACGGCGGATGCCGGTGGCGATCGCGTCCGCGACCTGCTCGGCGGAAAGCGAGCCTTTGAACGAATCGGGCGCGATGACGACGACAGGCGCGGACGGGTGTTGCGGCATGGTGTCTCCGGAAGGCGTAATTGGTGTGAAAAATGGGGCCGCGATCGCGGCGCACCCTCAATCGGAGCTTACAGGATGGCGGGCCCGCGGTGGATACGGCGTTCGGCATAGCGGCGATCCGCGCGCATGGCCGCGCAATGGGGCGGGCGATACGCCGGGCGCGCAAGTCTGTCGTGCCGATCTGGCGGTATGAGGAAAATTGTTTGCTAGAATAGTCGATTCTTCCGGCCAAAGCCGTGCTCCGAGCCGCTTGCGCTAGCCATCCGGCGCGTGCAGGGATGGCGTGGCGCTCCGGCGCGGCGTGTGCAGGTGTGATGCGCCTCACGCCGCAGGCAGGCACGGCAAGGAAAACCCGATTCGCTCGAATAATTTTAGGACGATTGAAGCCATGGCTAACGTTGTTGAGAACCTCGGCAAGCTTGAACGCCGCGTGACGATTTCCCTGCCGAAGGACACCGTGCAGAAGGAAATCGACGCCCGTATCCAGAAACTCGCGAAGAACGTTCGCATGCCGGGTTTCCGCCCGGGCAAGGTGCCGCTGAAGATGGTTGCCCAGCAGTACTCGGGTCAGGTCGAAGCGGAAGTGCTGAGCGACAAGATCGGCCAGGAATTCTTCACGATCAGCCGCGCGGAAAACCTGCGCGTCGCCGGCCAGCCGAGCTTCGAGCCGAAGCAGGAACAAGCTGAAGACGCATACGCGTTCGACGCGACGTTCGAGGTCTACCCGGAAGTGAAGATCGGCGATCTGGCGACGGCTGAAGTCGAGCGCTCGACGACCTCGATCGGCGACGACGAAATCGACCGCACGCTGGACATCCTGCGCAAGCAGCGCGTGCACTTCCACGCTCGCGGCGAAGCCGGCGAGCACGGCGACGGCGGTGCTGACACCGCAGCGAAGAACGGCGACCGCGTGACGGTCGACTTCGTCGGCAAGATCGACGACGTCGCGTTCCAGGGCGGCACGGCCGAAGACTTCCCGTTCGTGCTCGGCGAAGGCCGCATGCTGCCGGAATTCGAAACGGCAGCGCTGGGCCTGAAGGTCGGCGAACAACGCACGTTCGACCTGAAGTTCCCGGACGACTACCACGGCAAGGACGTCGCCGGCAAGACGGCACAGTTCACGGTCACGATGAAGAAGATCGAGTGGCCGCACCTGCCGGAAATCGACGGCGAATTCGCGAAGTCGCTCGGCATCGAAGACGGCGACCTGGCGAAGATGCGCGGCGAGATCAAGGAAAACCTCGAGCGCGAAGCGAAGCGTCGCACGCAAGCGATCGTCAAGAACCAGGTGATGGACGCGCTGCTGAAGATTTCCGAACTCGACGTGCCGAAGGCGCTGATCGAGCAGGACCAGCAACGCCTCGTCGAAATGGCTCGCCAGGATCTGGCGCAGCGCGGCGTGCCGAACGCGAAGGACGCACCGATCCCGGCCGAGATGTTCGCCGAGCAGGCAGAGCGTCGCGTGAAGCTGGGCCTCGTGCTGGCCGAGCTCGTCAAGTCGAACGGCCTGGAAGCGAAGCCGGAACAGATCCGCGCGGAAGTCGACGAGTTCGCGAAGAGCTACGAAGACCCGAAGGAAGTGGTCCGCTGGTATTATTCCAACCAGCAGCGCCTCGCCGAGATGGAAGCGTTCGTCGTTGAAAGCAACGTCGTCGACTTCGTGCTGGGCAAGGCAAAGGTGACGGACAAGGAAGTGAGCTTCGAGGCACTCGCGAGCGCATCGGCGCAAGCGTAAGTGTTGCTCTAGCGGCGTGCCGGCTGTCGGAGCGACGGCCTGCACGCCGTTTTTACGTCAAGCGCACGGTTGCCATTAATATGGCGATTGAGCGGGCGGCTTCCCTCCGTTCAATTTCCCATTCGAACAAGGTTCATTGAATGATCACTCGCGCTGAATTGCTGGACATGCTTGCTTCGAACGCGCCGCAGGGTTTCGAGGCGCAAGCGCTGGGGCTGGTGCCGATCGTCGTCGAAACGAGCGGCCGCGGCGAGCGTTCGTACGATATCTATTCGCGTCTCCTGAAGGAGCGCCTGGTGTTCATGGTCGGCGAAGTGAACGACCAGACCGCCAACCTCGTGGTCGCGCAATTGCTGTTCCTCGAGAGCGAGAATCCCGACAAGGACATCAGCCTGTACATCAACAGCCCGGGCGGGTCGGTGTCGGCCGGCATGGCGATCTACGACACGATGCAGTTCATCAAGCCCGACGTGTCGACGCTCTGCATGGGTCTCGCGGCCAGCATGGGCGCGTTCCTGCTCGCGTCGGGCGCGAAGGGCAAGCGTTTCGCGCTGCCGAACTCGCGCGTGATGATTCACCAGCCGCTCGGCGGCGCGCGCGGCCAGGCGTCCGACATCGAGATCCAGGCGCGCGAGATCCTGTACCTGAAGGAACGGTTGAACAACCTGCTCGCGCAGCACACGGGCCAGGACGTCGAGCGCATCGCGCGCGACACCGACCGTGATAACTTCATGTCGAGCGAAGACGCGAAAGCGTACGGGCTGATCGACCAGGTGCTGTTGAAACGCCCGTGAGCTTAAGTGGGGTGCCGCCCCGATTCGCGCGGCGCCCCGGCGATGTTCCGACGCCCTGAGCATCTGCGGCAAGCGCATCCAGCCGGCTCCGGTCGCGCCCTAGGCGCGGCGTCCGGAGCATTCGGCGTATCATGTCATTTACCTGTCCGGAGGCTCTACATTCATGGCGGACAAAAAAGGTTCGAACAGCGAGAAGCTGTTGTATTGCTCGTTTTGCGGGAAGAGCCAGCATGAGGTGAAGAAACTCATCGCCGGCCCGTCGGTATTCATCTGCGATGAGTGCATCGACCTCTGCAACGAGATCATTCGCGACGAGGCGGCTGCCGCCGGCGTCGAGGCCAGCCTGTCCCGGTCGGATCTCCCGAGCCCGCAGGAAATTCGCGACATCCTCGATCAGTACGTGATCGGCCAGGAGCGTGCGAAGAAGATCCTCGCGGTGGCCGTGTACAACCACTACAAGCGCCTGAAGCATCTCGACAAGAAGGACGACGTCGAGCTGTCGAAGAGCAACATCCTGCTGATCGGCCCGACGGGTTCCGGCAAGACGCTGCTCGCGCAGACGCTCGCGCGGTTGCTGAACGTGCCGTTCGTGATCGCCGATGCGACGACGCTGACCGAAGCCGGCTACGTCGGCGAGGACGTCGAGAACATCATCCAGAAGCTGTTGCAGAACTGCAACTACGAGGTCGACAAGGCCCAGCGCGGGATCGTCTACATCGACGAAATCGACAAGATCAGCCGCAAGTCGGACAACCCGTCGATCACGCGCGACGTGTCGGGCGAGGGTGTCCAGCAGGCGCTGCTGAAGCTCGTCGAAGGCACGATGGCGTCGGTGCCGCCGCAGGGTGGCCGCAAGCATCCGAACCAGGATTTCATCCAGGTTGACACGACCAACATCCTGTTCATCTGCGGCGGTGCGTTCGACGGTCTCGAGAAGGTGATCACCGATCGGACCGAAAAGACGGGCATCGGCTTCGGCGCGACGGTCAAGAGCAAGCAGGAGCGCGACGCGGGCGAAGTGCTGCGCGAAACGGAACCGGAAGACCTGATCAAATTCGGCCTGATTCCCGAATTGATCGGCCGCCTGCCGGTGGTCGCGACGCTCGGCAAGCTCGATGAAGCCGCGCTGATGAAGATCCTCGTCGAGCCGAAGAATGCGCTCGTCAAGCAGTATCACAAGCTGTTCGCGATGGAGCGCGTCGAGCTGGAAATCCGGCCGGGCGCGTTGCAGGCAGTCGCCCGCAAGGCGATCCGCCGCAAGACCGGCGCGCGCGGTTTGCGTTCGATCATCGAACAGGCATTGCTCGACGTGATGTACGAGCTGCCGGCGATGAAAGGGGTCAGCAAGGTCATCATCGACGAGAACGTGATCGATGGCGACGGCAAGCCCCTGCTGATCTATGAGGACACGCCGAAGGTGGCGGGTTCGAACTGACCGGCTTGCCGACGATGTTCTGCGAAAAAGGCCGTTCATGAGACCGTGGGCGGCTTTTTTTCGTTTATCTTGTGGGTAACTCTGACTCGACACGCGGTGGTTACTTTCTTACCGAATATTTCCCGCACTTGAAGGCTTGCAATTCGTTGTGGCGGCCTCAATTACCGAACAATTGATTCCACTCATGGGGAAATGAAATGTCAGGCACCCAACTTCTCCCGCCGGAACGCATCACGCTCCCGCTGCTGCCGCTGCGGGACGTCGTCGTTTTCCCGCACATGGTGATTCCGCTCTTCGTGGGCCGGCCGAAATCGATCAAGGCCCTCGAAGCAGCGATGGAAGGCGGCAAGCACATCATGCTCGTCGCCCAGAAAACCGCGGCCAAGGACGAACCGACCGAAAAGGACATGTACGAGGTCGGTTGTATCGCCAACATCCTGCAGATGCTGAAGCTGCCGGACGGCACCGTGAAGGTGCTCGTCGAGGGCCTGCAGCGCGCGAAGGCGTTGTCGATCGAGGAACAGGAGACGCAGTTCTCCTGCGAAGTCATGCCGCTCGAGCCCGATCACGCCGACAGCGCGGAAACGGAAGCGCTGCGCCGCGCGATCGTGTCGCAGTTCGACCAGTACGTAAAGCTGAACAAGAAGATCCCGCCGGAGATTCTCACGTCGCTGTCGGGCATCGATGAAGCCGGTCGCCTCGCCGACATGATCGCCGAGCGTTTGCCGCTGAAGCTCGACCAGAAGCAGCACATCCTCGAGATGTTCCCGGTCATCGAGCGCCTCGAGCACCTGCTCGCGCAACTCGAAGCCGAGATCGACATCCTGCAGGTCGAAAAGCGCATCCGCGGGCGCGTGAAGCGCCAGATGGAAAAGAGCCAGCGCGAGTACTACCTGAACGAACAGGTCAAGGCGATCCAGAAGGAACTGGGCGAAGGCGAAGAGGGTGCGGATCTCGAGGAGCTCGAGAAGCGCATCAACGCCGCGCGCATGCCGAAGGAAGCGAAGAAGAAGGCCGACGCGGAGCTCAAGAAGCTGAAGCTGATGTCGCCGATGTCGGCGGAAGCGACCGTCGTGCGCAACTACATCGACACGCTGATCGGCCTGCCGTGGCGCAAGAAGAGCAAGGTCAACAACGATCTGTCGAACGCCGAACAGGTGCTCGACGAGGATCACTTCGGCCTTGAGAAAGTGAAGGAACGCATTCTCGAGTACCTCGCGGTGCAACAGCGCGTGGACAAGGTCAAGGCGCCGATCCTGTGCCTCGTCGGCCCCCCGGGCGTCGGCAAGACCTCGCTCGGCCAGTCGATCGCGCGTGCGACGAACCGCAAGTTCGTCCGGATGGCGCTCGGCGGCGTGCGTGACGAAGCCGAGATCCGCGGCCACCGCCGCACGTACATCGGTTCGATGCCGGGCAAGATCCTGCAAAGCCTCACGAAGGTCGGCGTGCGCAATCCGCTCTTCCTGCTCGACGAAGTCGACAAGATGGGCATGGATTTCCGCGGCGATCCGTCGTCGGCGCTGCTCGAAGTGCTCGATCCGGAACAGAACCACACGTTCGCCGACCACTACATCGAAGTCGACTTCGACCTGTCCGACGTGATGTTCGTCGCGACGTCGAACTCGCTGAACATCCCGCCGCCGCTGCTCGACCGGATGGAAGTGATTCGTCTGTCGGGCTACACGGAAGACGAGAAGGTCAGCATCGCGCAGCGTTACCTGCTGCCGAAGCAGAAGAAGAACAACGGGCTGAAGGACGGCGAGGTCGACGTCACCGAACAGGCGATCCGCGACATCATCCGCTACTACACGCGCGAAGCCGGTGTGCGTTCGCTCGAGCGGGAAGTGTCGAAGATCTGCCGCAAGGTCGTGAAGATGCTGCTGCTGAAGAAGGCATCGGGCGCGATCAAGGTCGACGGCGAGAACCTCGATACGTTCCTCGGCGTGCGCAAGTACGACTTCGGCCTCGCGGCGAAGGAAAACCAGGTCGGTCAGGTGACGGGCCTTGCGTGGACGGAAGTCGGCGGCGACCTGCTGACGATCGAAGCCGCGGTGATGCCGGGCAAGGGCAACGTGATTCGCACGGGTTCGCTCGGCGACGTGATGAAGGAGTCGGTCGAGGCGGCACGTTCGGTCGTGCGCTCGCGTTCGCGCCGTCTGGGTATCAAGGACGAAGCGTTCGAGAAGCAGGACATCCACATCCACGTGCCGGAAGGCGCGACGCCGAAGGACGGCCCGTCCGCCGGCGGTGCGATGACGACCGCGCTGGTGTCGGTGCTGACGGGGATCCCCGTGCGTGCCGATGTCGCGATGACGGGCGAGATCACGCTGCGTGGCGAGGTGCTGCCGATCGGCGGGCTGAAGGAGAAGCTGCTGGCTGCGCATCGCGGCGGCATCAAGCTCGTGCTGATTCCGGAAGAGAACGTGAAGGATCTCGCGGACATTCCGGACAACGTGAAGAACTCGATCGAGATCGTGCCGGTTCGCTGGATCGACAAGGTGCTCGAACTCGCGCTCGAACGTACGCCGACCCCGCTGCCGCCGGAAGAAGAGGCGAAGGCTGCGGCGCCGGTAGGTGAGGCGGCGAAGGATGCCGGTTCGACGGAAGTCGTCAAGCACTGAGAGCCCGAACGCCGTCGCTGACGGATGTTCACGAAAAACCCGCGGCGTGTGTCCGCGGGTTTTTTTATGCGCGCGGGATCGCGTGTTCGGCAGCGTGTTAAAAAAATTCACGTACGGGCTTGGCAAAATGATCGGGGATGAATTAAACTCGCAGGCTCGCTGGTTGTTGATGCCGAAGCGCGCAGATCGCAGCCAGAACGAATCGGAAACGGGTGCTTAGCTCAGCTGGTAGAGCGGCGCCCTTACAAGGCGTAGGTCGGGGGTTCGAACCCCTCAGCACCCACCAGTTTCACGATTCAGCCAGACCAAGGAGCGGTAGTTCAGTCGGTTAGAATACCGGCCTGTCACGCCGGGGGTCGCGGGTTCGAGTCCCGTCCGCTCCGCCAGAAAATGAAAAAGCCCGCCTTGTGCGGGCTTTTTCATTTGCATCGTCGGTTGCGCTCGCGCTTGTTGCGCGCCTGCTTTTCTCCCGTCCCACCCCGTATGTTGTAATATCGGTCGTTTTGTCCAATTTTCCCGTCACGCATGCTCGATTTCTTCCGTAATCACCAGCGCCTGATGATGGCGCTCCTGCTCCTGATCGTGTTGCCGGGGCTGGGTTTTGTCGGGATCCAAGGTTTCCGCGGCTTCTTCGACGACAGTGCGAACGTCGCGGCAGTCAACGGGCACAAGATCACGCGGGTCGAATTCGACGGCGCGTTCCGCCAGCAGATCGATCAGGCGCGCCAGGCGCTCGGCGGGCAGTTCGACATCAAGGCATTCGACACGCCCGACCATCGCAAGCAAGTGCTCGACGGCCTGATCCAGCAACGCGTGCTGGCCGACGAGACGCAACGTCTGCACCTGACCGCATCCGACAACGCCGTGCGTGATGCGCTGATGAGCGATCCGATGATCGCGTCGCTGAAGAAGCCCGACGGCACGATCGACGTCGAACGCTATGCGCAGTTGCTGTCGTTCCAGGGCATGACGCCCGAGCAGTACCAGGAACGCGTGCGCTACAGCCTCGCGCTGCAGCAGATTCCGGCGAGCATCGTGTCGAGTGCATTCACGCCGAAGGGCCCGGCAGAGCGCCTGTCGGAGCTGGCCGCGCAGCAGCGCGAAGTGCAGGCGCTCGTGCTGAAGGCGAGCGACTACGCAGCGAAGGTGCAGCCGACCGACGCGCAGCTCACCGCGTACTACGACGCGCACAAGCAGAGCTTCGCGACGCCGGAAACCGCGACGATCCAGTATCTCGTCTATTCGCCGGCCGCCGCCGCCGCGAGCGCGCAGCCGACCGATGCCGACATCAAGAAGTTCTACGACGACAACCCGACGCACTTCCGTTCGGAAGCGCAGGTGCGTGTGAGCCACATCTTCATCGCCGCCGCGAGCGACGCAAGCGCGGCCGACAAGGCCGCCGCGAAGGCGAAGGCCGAGCAACTGCTGGCCGACGTGAAGGCGCATCCGGACCAGTTCGCGCAGATCGCGCAGAAGAACTCGCAGGACGCGCCGTCGGCAGCGAAGGGCGGCGACCTCGGCTTCATCACGCGCGGCTCGACGGCGGGCGGCAAGGCGTTCGACGATGCCGCGTTCGCGCTGAAGCAGGGCGACGTGAGCGGTGTCGTGCAATCGGATCTCGGTTTCCACATCCTGAAGGCAACGGAAGTGAAGCCGTCGGTGGTCAAGCCGTTCGCCGACGTGAAGGACCAGATCGCAGCGGAACTGAAGCAGCAGTACGCAGCGAAGGCATTTTCGGACAACGCGGAAGGCTTCACGTCGACCGTGTACGAAAAGGCGAAGACGCTGCAGCCGGCCGCCGACAAGTACAAGCTGACGGTCCAGACGGCCACCGTCATGCCGACGCCGAATCCGCAACTGCCGCCGACGAGCCCGCTGAACAATCCGAAGTTCCTGGCTGCCGTGTTCGCGAACGACTCGGTGAAGAGCCAGAACAACACGCAGGCGATCGACGTGGGCAACAACACGCTGATCTCGGCGCGCGTGACCGACTACAAGCCGGCTGCCGTGCCCGCGTTCGACGCGATCAAGGACGCCGTGCGTCAGAAGGTCGTTGCCGAGCAGGCCGCGGAACTCGCGAAGAAGGACGGCACGGCGAAGCTGGCCGAGCTGCGGAAGTCGAAGTCGGCCGATGGCTTCACGGCCGCGCAGAAGGTGTCGCGCACGCAGTCGCAAGGTCTGACGCCGGCGGCACTGAGCGCCGTCTACAAGGTCGATCCGAAGACGCTGCCGGCGTATGTCGGTGTCGATCTCGGTGCGAACGGCTACGCGATCTATCGCGTCAACGCGGTGATTCCGGGTACGGCCGTCGATCCGCAGCAGCTCGCGGCCGCGCAACAGCAGATGGCGCAGGTCGAAGCGCAAAGCGAAGGCGAAGCGTATCTCGCCGCGCTGCGCGACCGCTCGAAGGTGAAGTTGTACGGCACCGCGCCGAGCCAGTCGCAAGACGGCGGCAACTAAGCGGCAACCCGGCGAAACGCCGTTCACGGTTTCGCACGCAACAACAAAAAGCCCCGCTCGAAGCGGGGCTTTTTGCTTATCTGGCGAAGCGCGAACTCAGCCGCGCGGCTTGCCGAGCAACGGCTTCAGCGCCGGCCAGACGTTGTCGAGCAGGACGCCCTGTGCCTGTTGCGCGGGATGCATCTGGTCCGACTGGAACATCTCCGGCTTGTTCTCGATGCCGGCCAGCAGGAACGGCACGAGCGGCACGCCGAGCTCCTTCGACAGCCGCGTATAAACCGCATGGAATTTCTGCGTGTAGTCGGGTCCGTAGTTGGCTGGCACGTACATGCCGACCAGCACGACCTTCGCGCGCGCCTGCCGCGCATCGGCGATGATGTCGCGCAGGTTCTGCTCGGTCGTCGCGAGCGGCACGCCGCGCAGCGCATCGTTCGAACCGAGCTCGACGACGACGATCGACGGCTTGAGCCGCTGCAACACCGCGGGCAGCCGCGCGCGGCCGCCGCTCGTGGTGTCGCCGCTGACGCTTGCGTTCGCGACGCTATAATCGATTCGCTCGGTCGCGAGCCGTTGCCGCAGCAACGCCACCCAGCCGGTGTCGCGCGGCAGCCCGTATTCGGCGGACAGGCTGTCGCCGAGCACGACGAGTGCGGGGTGGGCCGCACCCGAGGGCGGGGCCGCCGTCGCGGCGCGGGCGGGCACATTTGCTGCGAGCAGCGTACCCAGCAGTGCGGCGAGCGCCGCACGTCTTTTCCAGCGGAATGTCGTGTCCATGTTCAAGATTACCGATCCGATCATCGAAGTCCATGACGTGTGCAAGCGGGTTGCCGATGCAACGGGCGAGCTGGCGATCCTCGACGGCATCACGCTCGCCGTGCGGCCCGGCAGCAGCCTCGCGATCGTCGGTGCATCGGGGTCGGGCAAATCGACGTTGCTCGGCCTGCTTGCGGGGTTGGACAGCGCGACCAGCGGCACGGTTCGCCTGCTCGGCCGCGCGCTCGAGCAGCTCGACGAAGACGAGCGCGCCGCGCTGCGCAACGGCGCGGTCGGGTTCGTGTTTCAGTCGTTCCAGTTGATGCCGCACCTGACTGCGCTCGAGAACGTGATGCTGCCGCTCGAGCTGCAGGGCAGCATCAGCGCGCGCGACGCGGCCGAGCGTGCCCGCGCGCTGCTCGTGCAGGTCGGGCTCGGCGAGCGTACCGCGCATTATCCGAAGCTGCTGTCGGGCGGCGAGCAGCAGCGCGTCGCGCTCGCGCGTGCGTTCGTCACGCATCCGGCCATTCTGTTCGCCGACGAACCGACCGGCAGCCTCGATGCGGCCACGGGCCACGCGGTCATCGACCTGATGTTCGAGCTGAACCGCACGCACGGTGCGACGCTCGTGCTCGTCACGCACGACGCCGAACTCGCGCGGCGCTGCGCGACGACGGTGACCATCGACGCAGGGCGCATCGTCGCGCCGCACACGGCGTAGCACGACGCTGACTTCTCGCGCCGGTCGCACAGGGCCGATTGTCCGGTGCGACCGGCGTGCATGACGCTGTCGCGTCAGCGCTTGAGCGCCGCGCGCGCGCGCTCGATCAGCGCGGTCGTCGACGAATCGTGCTTCGCGGGATCGACCGACTCGGCCGTCAGGTCGGCTTCGACGACCTTGCCGAGAATCTTGCCGAGCTCGACGCCCCACTGGTCGAACGGATTGATGTCCCACACCGTCGCCTGCACCAGCACCTTGTGCTCGTAGAGCGCGATCAGCGCGCCGAGCGTGCGCGGCGTCAGCGCATCGACCAGCAGCGTCGTCGTCGGGCGGTTGCCGGGGAACGTCAGGTGCGGCGCGAGCGCTTCCTTGCCGGGGCCCGCGACCTTGCGCGCTTCGTCGAGCGTGCGGCCGAGCATCAGCGCTTCGCTCTGCGCGAAGCAGTTCGCGAGCAGCTTCGGGTGATGGCTTGCGAGCGGATGCTCGGGCGTCAGCACCGCGATGAAGTCGATCGGTACGATCGTCGGGCCCTGGTGCAGCATCTGGAAAAACGCATGCTGGCCGTTGGTGCCCGGCTCCCCCCAGGTGACGGCCGACGTCGGGTAGTCGACAAACGTGCCGTCCAGGCGCGCGGACTTGCCGTTGCTTTCCATCTCGAGCTGCTGCAGGTACGACGGCAGATAATGCAGCGCTTCCGAATACGGCGCGACGAGATAGCTCTGCGAGCCGAAGAAGTTGCGATACCAGATGCCGAGCAGGCCGAGCAGCACCGGCAGGTTGCGCTCGAGCGGCGCTTCGCGGAAATGGCGATCCATGTCGTTCGCGCCGGCCAGCAGTTCGTCGAACTGATCGGGCCCGATCGCGATCATGATCGACAGGCCGACCGCCGACCACAGCGAATAACGGCCGCCAACCCAGTCCCACATTTCGAACACGTTGTCCGCGGAGATGCCGAACTTCACGACCTCGGCCGGATTCGCCGACACGCCGACGAAGTGCTTCGCGAGCGCGTCCTCGGGGCAGCCGCGCGCGACGAACCAGTCGCGCAGCGAGCGTGCGTTCGTCATCGTCTCGAGCGTCGTGAAGGTCTTCGACACGATGATCGCAAGCGTTTCTTCCGGATCGACCTGTTCGAGCACGCGCGCGAGATCGGCGCCGTCGACGTTCGACACGAAGTGGGTCGAGATCTCCGGCGTCGCGACGTGATGCAGCGCGTGCGTGACCATCTTCGGGCCGAGGTCCGAGCCGCCGATGCCGATATTGATCACGTGGCGGATGCGCTTGCCGGTGTAGCCGGTCCACGCGCCGCTGCGCACGGCGCGCGCGAAGGTCGCCATCTTCGCGCGCTCGGCGCTGACCTGCGCATGGAACGGCGCGTGCGGGTCGGTCGCCCGCAGTGCCGTGTGCAGCGCGGCGCGGCCTTCGGTCGGGTTGACGATGTCGCCGGCGAACATCGCGTCGCGGCGCGCTTCGACGCCTGCTTCGCGGGCCAGCTGCACGAGCAGGCGCAGCGTGTCATCGTTGATGCGGTTCTTCGAGAAGTCGGCCGCAAGGCCGCCGCCGGGGATCGTGAAGCGTTCGGCACGGGTCGGCGCGCGGTCGTTGTCCGGCGCGAACCAGTCGCGCAGCCGCGCGTGGCGGATCTGTTCGAAGTGGGATTGAAGGGCAGTCCAGGCGGGGAGCGAATTCAGCGTCATGGCGGTTCGAGTGAAGCGTGAATCGGGAGGAATGCCGCGCCGGCGCATCCGGATCGGAAGGCTGGCGGACGAGAAGGCCCGCCGTGCGGCGGGGCACCCAGTATAGCGGCGTTATATGTCGGCGCGCGGCGACGGGTAGAAAAGGCGATTGATCAGCGTGCGGACCATCGGCGCGAGTTCGCCCGCGGTCAGGCCGGCCGGCCCCGTACCCTGCGCGGTCAGCGTGTCGGCCGCGAGGCCGTGCAGGTAGACGCCCGCGAGCGCGGCTTCGTACGGCGCGACGCGCTGTGCGAGCAACGCGCCGATCAGGCCGCCGAGCACGTCGCCGGTGCCGCCGGTGGCGAGCGCGGCATTGCCGGTCGGGTTGATCGCGAGGCGGCCGTCGGGCGACGCAATCACCGTGCCCGAGCCTTTCAGCACGACGATGCTCGCGTAGCGCATGGCCAGTGCCCGGGCGGCGGCCAGCCGATCGTGCTGCACCGTCGCGGTGTCGCTGCCGAGCAGCCGCGCTGCCTCGAGCGGATGCGGCGTCAGCACGCACGCATGGCCGCGTGCGCCGCGGGCGGCGACGGCGGTCGCGAGGTCGTCATGCGTCGCGACGAGGTTCAGCGCGTCGGCGTCCAGCAGTGTCGCGGCCTCGTGCGCGAGCACGTCGCGCACGAGGGTGGCTGCGGCCGCGCGGGTGCCGAGGCCGCAGCCCGCCGCGATCGCGGACATCGCATCGAGGTCGAGGCCGTCCGCAGGATGGAGCATCAGTTCGGGAAACGGCGGGTCGTACGGCGGCGCGCCGGCGCCGAGCAAGCCGACATGCACCTTGCCGGCGCCCGCGAACAGCGCGGCGCGCGCGGCCAGGATCGGCGCGCCGCACATGCCGGTATCGCCGCCGAGCACGGCCAGGCTGCCGAAGGTGCCCTTGTGCGACGCGAACCCGCGCTCGGGCAGCGCGGCGGCGAATCGTGCCGGCTGGTTCAGCACGATGGCCGGCGCGGCGGGCGGCGGGACGTCGAGCGACGCGATCTCGATCGCGCCGGCGAGATCGCGGCCGTCGCCGGTGTAGAGGCCCGGCTTCGCGCCGATGAAGGCGAGCGTGTGGGTGGCGGCGACCGCGACACCCGCGCCGACGATCCGGCCGGTGTCGCTGTCCAGTCCGCTCGGCACGTCGAGCGCCAGCACGCGGCCGCCGTTGCGGGTGTGCGCGGCGATGCGCGCGGCCTGCGTGGCGAACGGGCCGTCGAGCGCGCGGCGGAGGCCGATCCCGAACAGTCCGTCGACCACCCACGCGTAATCGTCGAGCGAGGCGGGCGGCCCGGCCGACAGCGGCACGCCGGCCGCGCGCGCGAGGCCGAGCGCCCACTGCGCATCGTCCGGCTTGACCGGGACGGGCATCCACGCCTGCGTCGCCACGCCGAGCTGTTGCAACTGCGCGGCGGCCACCAGCGCGTCACCGCCGTTGTTGCCGGGGCCGACCGCGAACCAGACCGGACGTTCGTCGCCGGCCACCCGTTCGGACAGCCAGCGCGCGGCGGCGGCGCCCGCGCGGCCCATCAGCGTGTGCGGCGGGAGGTCCGCGGTTGCGGCGGCCTCGGCCGCGCGCAGGTCGGCGACGCGCAGCAGCGCGAGCGGGGCGGAGTCGGAAAGGGAGCGGGCGTTCGTCATCACGGGGTCATGGCGGCGGGAGGGCCGCCCCGGGACGGGCCCGCGGCGGTCAGGTCGTGAAGCGCGCGGCGCTGAGCGCGGCGAGCGTGTCGGCGGGCCACTGCTGCGTGTCGCCGCCGAGGCAGTCGGTCACCACTTTAGCAGACCCGCATGCGAGCCCCCAACCGGCCGGGCCGTGGCCGAAATTGACGAACACGCGCGGATGCGGGGTCGGACCGACGACCGGCAGGCCGTCCGGCGACAGCAGTTGCGTGCCTTGCCACGACAGCGCGGCGGAAATCTTCGCGGCGCCCGGCACCCAGTCGTGCACGGCCTGGCCGAGCAGCGCGAGCGCGGCCTCGGACAGCGGCTCCGGGAGCGGCTTCGCGGTGTCGGCGAGGCTCTGCAGCACGGCGCCGCCGCCGATGCGCAGACGCTGGTGGGTGCGCGTGATCGAGATCCGCTTGATCGAATCGACGACGCTCAGGTGCGGCGCATGTTCTTCGTACGCAACGGGCGCGGTCAGCGTATGGGCGCGGACCGGATGCAGCGGCAGCTGCCAGCCGAGCCGCTCCAGCAGCGGCAGGCTGCCGGCGCCGGCGGCGACCACGATCGCGTCCGCCGAAATCACGTCGACCTCGCGCGCGTTCGCGTGGCGGCCGCCGGTCGCCGGCGCGAGTTCGACGGCGGCGCGGCCGGTGTCGACGCGGATCGCGGCGACGTCCGCGCCGAAGCGGAACTGCACGCCGTGCTCGTCGAGCGCCTGCTTGACCAGTTTCGCGAACAGCGGGCAGTTGCCGGTGCGCTCGGCCTCGAGCAGCACGCCGCCGGCGAAGCCGGGCTCGGCCGGCACCGATGGCTCGAGTGCCGCGCATTCGTCGGCGGTGAGCACGCGGTACGGCTGGTCGAGGGTGCGCAGCAGGTCGAGCGCCGGCTGCAGCGCGTCCCAGTCGCGCGGATCGCGCACGACGTGCAGGATCCCGGGCTTCTGCTCGAATTCGAGCTGGAAGCGCGCCTCGATGTCGGCGAGGGATTCGCGCGACGCGTCGAGCAGCGGGCGCAGCCGCGCGTACTGCGCGGCGAACGCGTCGGGCTCGCGCAGCGCGGCAAGCTGCTTGACGAAGCGGCGCACGCCGCCGTTGAGTCCCGGCTTGTAGACGATGCCGGTGTCGCGCGACTGGCGCTGGCGCATGAAGGTCGGGCCGAACCAGACGTCGAGCGGGCTCGGCAGCAGTGCGCCGCCGTCGCCGTAGGTCGCGCCCTGCGCGACGGTCGCGTGGCGTTCGACCACGCACACGCGATGGCCGGCCGCGCGCAGCTGGTAGGCGGTGGCGACGCCGCTGATTCCGCCGCCGATGACGATGACATCCATGGATTGCTTCGATGACGGGCGGCGCGCACGCCGCCCGGTGAGAATTCGCTGACGGGCCGACGGCCCGGTGAACCGGGAATGATAGCGCCAAAATCGCGCCAACCGGCACCACGCGTCCCCATCCGGTTCCGCCGTCATGCCGCCGCCGGTTGCCGCTGCCGCGCGTGCCGGCCCGGCGGGCGGTTCGGTGCGGCGCGCGCGCCGGTGCACCGGTGCGGTGCACGACGGGTGCCGATCGGCCGGTCTGGGCCGACTGACTTCCGGGTATAATTACGGCCTTCCTTTCGCCCCACGTCGCCACTTCGCGCGACTCATCGACGTCAGTCCAGCCCATGGCTCACTTCTCGTGTTTTCCCGGCGCTTCGGCCCTCTCCGATTTCCGTCAAACCCGTCTGCTCGACACGCTCAGGCAAATCGACGCCAACATCGTCGCGGTGCGCGGCCAGTTCCTGCACTTCGTCAATGCGGCCGAGCCGCTGTCGGCCGACGACAGCGCGCGCATCGACGCGCTGATGCACTACGGCGCGCCGTTCGAGCCGGCGGCCGAGAAGGGGACGGCCGAGACCTTCGTCGTGCTGCCGCGCTTCGGCACGGTTTCGCCGTGGGCGAGCAAGGCGACCGACATCGCGCAGCATTGCGGCCTCACGCAGGTGCGCCGCATCGAGCGCGGCGTCGAATTCACGGTCACGCTGAAGTCGGGCCTGCTCGGCGGCAAGAAGGCGCTGTCCGACGACGCGCGCGCCGCGGTGGCAGCCGCGCTGCATGACCGGATGACCGAGAGCGTGGTCGCCGCGCGCGACGACGCGCAGCATCTGTTCGACGAACTGCCGGCCAAGCCGCTCGCGACGGTCGACGTGCTGGGCGTTGGCCGCACGGCGCTCGAGCGCGCGAACGTCGAGCTGGGCCTCGCGCTCGCCGACGACGAGATCGATTACCTGGTCGACGCGTTCCGCAAGCTCGAACGCAACCCGACCGACGTCGAGCTGATGATGTTCGCGCAGGCGAACAGCGAGCACTGCCGCCACAAGATCTTCAACGCGCAGTGGACGATCGACGGCGAAGCACAGGACATGTCGCTGTTCGCGATGATCCGCAACACCGAGAAGCTGAATCCGCAGGGCACGATCGTCGCGTATTCGGACAACTCGTCGATCATGGTCGGCGCCGAGGCCGAGCGCTGGTTCCCGCGCAACACGGGCGCGGCCGGCGAGCCGGGTGAACGCTATGGGCGCCATACCGAGCTCACGCACACGCTGATGAAGGTCGAGACGCACAACCACCCGACGGCGATCTCGCCGTTCCCGGGCGCGGCGACCGGCGCGGGCGGCGAGATTCGCGACGAAGGCGCGACGGGCCGCGGTGCGCGTCCGAAGGCCGGCCTGACGGGCTTCACGGTGTCGAACCTCGACTTGCCGGACGCACGCCAGTCGTGGGAAAACGCACGCGACGCGGCGCAGCCCGTCGGCGAGCGCAACCCGAACGACGCGCACGGCCCGTACGGCCGCCCGGACCGCATCGCGTCGCCGCTGCAGATCATGATCGACGGCCCGCTCGGCGGCGCCGCGTTCAACAACGAATTCGGCCGCCCGAACCTCGGCGGCTACTTCCGCGTGTACGAGCAGAACGTCGGCGGGAAGGTGCATGGCTATCACAAGCCGATCATGATCGCGGGCGGCCTCGGCAACATCGCGGATCAACACACGCACAAGCACGACGTGCCGGCCGGCTCGCTGCTGATCCAGATCGGCGGCCCCGGCATGCGGATCGGCATGGGCGGCGGCGCGGCGAGCTCGATGGCGACCGGCGCGAACACGGCCGAACTCGACTTCGACTCGGTGCAGCGCGGCAACCCGGAAATCGAGCGGCGCGCGCAGGAAGTGATCAACGGCTGCTGGCAGCTGGGCGCGGAAAACCCGATCCTGAGCATCCACGACGTCGGTGCGGGCGGCCTGTCGAACGCGTTCCCCGAAATCGTCGACGGTGCGGGCAAGGGCGCGCGCTTCGAGTTGCGCAAGGTCGCGCTCGAGGAATCGGGCCTGTCGCCGCGCGAAATCTGGTCGAACGAGGCGCAGGAGCGCTACGTGCTGGCGATCGCGCCGGCCGACCTGCCGCGCTTCGAAGCGATCTGCGTCCGCGAGCGCTGCCCGTTCGCGGTGGTCGGCGTCGCGACCGACGAACGCGAGCTGAAGCTGGTCGACGACGAAGCGACGGGCACGGATGAATTCCCGGTCGACATGCCGATGGAAGTGCTGCTCGGCAAGCCGCCGCGCATGCACCGCGACGTCGCGCGCGTCGCAACCGAGCGCGCGCCGGTCGAGGTGACGGGCGTCGCGCTGTCGGAAGTCGCGGTCGACGTGCTGAAGCACCCGACGGTCGGCAGCAAGTCGTTCCTGATCACGATCGGCGACCGCTCGGTCGGCGGCACGTCGGTGCGCGACCAGATGGTCGGCCCGTGGCAGGTGCCGGTGGCCGACTGCGCGGTGACCGCGCTCGACTACGCAGGCTTCAAGGGCGAGGCGATGACGATGGCCGAGCGCACGCCGCTCGCGGTGATCGACGCGCCGGCATCGGGCCGCATGGCCGTCGGCGAGGCGATCACGAACATCGCGAGCGCGCCGATCGCGTCGCTCGACAAGCTGAAGCTGTCGGCGAACTGGATGGCCGCATGCGGCACGGCCGGCGAGGACGCCGCGCTGTTCGACACGGTCAAGGCGATCGGCATGGAGCTGTGCCCGGCGCTCGGGATCGGCATCCCGGTCGGCAAGGACTCGCTGTCGATGAAGACCAAGTGGGACGAGCAGGGTGTCGCGAAGGAAGTGGTGTCGCCGGTGTCGCTGATCATCTCCGCGTTCGCACCGGTCGAGGACGTGCGCCGTCACCTGACGCCGCAACTGCGCCGCATCGCCGACGCAGGCGACAGCGTGCTGATCGCGATCGACCTCGGTCGCGGCAAGAACCGGATGGGCGGCAGCATCTTCGCGCAGGTCACGCAGCAGGTCGGCGATACGACGCCGGACGTCGACGATCCGGAAGACCTGAAGCGCTTCTTCAACGCGATCCAGTCGCTCAACGCGCAAGGCAAGCTGCTTGCGTACCACGACCGCTCGGACGGCGGCCTGTGGGCGACGGTGTGCGAAATGGCGTTCGCGGGTCACGCAGGCGTGTCGCTGAACGTCGACATGCTGACGCTCGACCCGAACCACGAATCCGACTACGGCGACGCGAAGGACTGGGCGAAGCAGACGAGCGGCCGTCGCGAGGATCGCACGCTGCGCGCGCTGTTCTCCGAAGAGCTCGGCGCCGTCGTGCAGGTGCGCGCGGCCGACCGTGACGCGGTGCTCGGCGCGCTGCGCGAGTTCGGTCTGTCCGCATGCTCGCACGTGATCGGCACGGTCAACGATCGCGACGTGATCGAGGTGTACCGCGACGCGAAGAAGGTCTTCGATGCGCCGCGCACCGAACTCCATCGCGCGTGGGGCGAAGTGAGCTGGCGCATCGCGCGCCTGCGCGACAACCCGGCCTGTGCCGACGCCGAATACGACGCGCTGCTCGATGCGGCCGATCCGGGCATTTCGCCGGTGCTGACCTTCGATCCGGCCGACGACATCGCCGCGCCGTTCATTGCGACGGGCGCCCGCCCGCGCGTCGCGATCCTGCGCGAGCAGGGCGTGAACTCGCACCTCGAGACGGCGTATGCGTTCGACCGCGCGGGCTTCGATGCGCACGACGTGCACATGAGCGACCTGCTGGCCGGCCGCGCGACGCTCGCCGATTTCGCGGGCGCGGTCGCCTGCGGCGGCTTCTCGTACGGCGACGTGCTGGGTGCGGGCGAAGGCTGGGCGAAGACGATCCGCTTCAACGCGAACCTCGCCGACATGTTCTCGGCGTTCTTCGCGCGTCCCGACACGTTCGCGCTCGGCATCTGCAACGGTTGCCAGATGCTGTCGAGCCTCGCGTCGATGATTCCGGGTGCCGAAGCGTGGCCGAAGTTCACGCGCAACAAGTCCGAGCAGTTCGAGGCGCGCTTCTCGTTCGTCGAAGTGGAGAAGTCGCCGTCGATCTTCTTCGCGGGGATGGAAGGCTCGCGGATTCCGGTGGCGGTCGCGCATGGCGAAGGCTATGCGGACTTCTCGCAGCAGGGCGACATCGATCGCGTCGCGGTCTCGATGCGCTATGTCGACCACCGCGGCGAAGCGACCGAACGCTATCCGTTCAACCCGAACGGGTCGCCGGCCGGCATTACCTCGGTCACGACGGCCGACGGCCGCTTCTCGGTGCTGATGCCGCACATGGAGCGCGTGCACCGCACGGTGACGATGAGCTGGCATCCGGAAGGCTGGGACGAAGCGAGCCCGTGGATGCGCGTGTTCCGTAACGCACGCCGCTGGATCGGCTGATGTTCGATCCGCACGCGCCGGTCGATATCGTCACGCTGCGCGCCGAGTGCGCGGGCGACGTCGATGCGATCGGCCGTGTGATCGTGGCCGCGTTTGCGGGCGAGCCGCGGCACGGGCAGTTCGAGCGGCAGGTCGTCGATGCGCTGCGCGCGGATGGCACGCTGAGCGTGTCGCTCGTCGCGGAGCGCGACGAGCGCGTGATCGGTCACGTCGCATTCTCGCCGGTTTCGATCGGCGGGGAGCCGGCCGGCAGTCACGGGTGGTACGGGCTCGCGCCGCTCGCGGTGCGGCCCGAATGCCAGCGCCGGAGTATCGGCGCCGGGCTCGTGCGCACGGGGCTCGACGCGTTGCGCCGGCTCGGTGCGCAGGGTTGCGTCGTGCTCGGCGATCCCGCGTACTACGCCCGGTTCGGTTTCGTGTCGTCCGGCGATCTCGTGTTTGCGGATGCGCTGCCCGAGTATTTTCTCGCGCTGGCGTTCGACGAAGCCGCGCCGCGGCCGTCGGGTGAGGTTCGCTATCACGCTGCGTTTTATCCGGCGTAGCGATTCGCTGCGTCGCCGGTATGTGATCCCGCAGTGTTGAAAAGCCGTTTCGAAGCGGCTTTTTCTTTGCGCGGTCGCCGTGCTGATGGGCGGTATCCAGGGCGGCATCCCGGCGGATCCGGATTGCAACGCGCGTGCCGCAGCGGCAAAGCGCGCACAAAAAAGGCCGCTCCAGGGAGCGGCCTTCGCGCGGGCGATGTGCGCCGACGTTACTGGATCTTCGCCTGCTGGCGCAGACCTTCCTCGAACGCCTGCAGCTTCTGCTGCACGAGCTGCTGCGCGATCTGGGCCTTCACCTGATCGAACGGCGGCGGCGCGACGTCGCGGATGTCGTCGACACGGATGATGTGCCAGCCGAACTGCGTCTTCACCGGCTCGTCGGTCATCTGGCCTTTCTGCAGCTTCTGCGCGGCTGCCGCGAATTCCGGCACGTATGCCTTCGGGTCGGACCAGTCGAGATCGCCGCCGTTCTTGCCCGAACCCGGATCCTTCGAGTACTGCTTCGCCAGATCCTCGAACTTCGCGCCGCCCTTGATCTTCGCGATCAGGTCCTTCGCCTGCTGCTCGCTGTCGACGAGGATATGGTGCAGGTGATACTCGCGGTTGCCGCCGGCACCCTTCACGAGGTCGTCATAGCGCGCCTTCACTTCGGCGTCGGTCGGCTGGTTCTTCTTCAGGAAGCTTTCGATCATCGAGCGCAGCACGACCGTCTGTTGAGCGACGGCGATCTGCGCCTTCACGTCCGGACGGCTCGGGATGCCTTCGCGGATCGCTTCCTGCATCAGGATTTCGCGGTTCACGAGTTCCTGGCGCACGGCCTGCTGAAGTTGCGGGCCGTCGGACTGGCCTTGCTGGACGAGCTGCGCGACCATCGCATCGGCGCGCGACTTCGGAATCGGCGTGCCGTTGACGACGGCGATGTTCTGGGCGAATGCCGGTGCCGCTGCGAAAGCAGCCGCCGCGACCCACAGGCGGGGGGATTTCAGGATCATCGGGAATTCCTGTTGAGACTAGATTGAAGATTCGTTGAATTCTTCGGGCGTATAAGCCACGATCGCGAGCGCGTGAATGCCGCGCTGCATCGCATCAGCGAGCGCATCATACACCAGCCGGTGCCGCGCGACGCGCGGCTTGCCCGCGAAGGCGGCCGACACGATCGTCACCATGAAGTGGCCACCGGCGGCCGCGCCGGCGTGGCCCGCGTGCTGCGCGCTGTCGTCGCGCACCGTGAGCGACAGCGGGGCAAGCGACGCGGTGAGGCGGGCTTCGATCAGTGCGATGCGCTCGTCGGGCGAGGCGTTGAGAAAGGCGTCGGTCATGTCATTCGTCCTTCAGGTACTTCGTGAGCCACAGGCTCTGCAGGATGATGAACACGACCATGGCCCCCGTCGTGCCGAACAGCTTGAAGTTCACCCACTGCGATTCGGTGTAGTTGCGGACCACGTACAGGTTCGCGACGCCGAGCACCGCGAAGAACAGCGCCCATGCGACGTTCAGTTTGTCCCACACGGGGTGCGGCAGCGTGAGCTGCTTGCCCATCATCTTCTCGATCAGGTTGTTGCCGAACGCATAGCGTGCGGCGAACAGCCCGATCGCAAACAGCCAGTACAGCACAGTCGGTTTCCATTGAATGAATTTTTCGTCGTGCAGGACGAGGGTGGCGCCGCCGAAGACGACGATCACGCCGAGGCTGACCCACAGCATCGTGTCGACCTTCCGGTGCCGGAAAGCGACCCAGGCGACCTGGGCCAGCGTCGCGACGATCGCGACCGCGGTGGCGGTGAAGATGCCCCAGACCTTGAAGGCGGCGAAAAACAGGATGATCGGAAACAGATCGAACAGGAATTTCATGGCGCTCGCAGCTGCGTGACAGGCCGCATCGCGCGGCCTGTCACCGTTGTGGGGACCCGCCAGGCGCCGCCGTCCGGGGATCGGGGCAGCCGGGGAGGCTGTCCGACCGATCCGTCCGGCGCCGCTCAGTCGTTTTCGGGTCGGGACTCGAAGTTTAACGCAGCCGAATTGATGCAGTACCGCAAACCGGTCTGGTCGCGCGGGCCGTCCTCGAACACGTGGCCGAGATGCGCACCGCAATGGTTGCAGCGGACCTCGACGCGGACCATCCCGTGCGAGCGGTCGATCTTCTCGTCGATCACCTCGCCGTTCAGCGGCTTGAAGTAGCTGGGCCAGCCGCAGCCCGAATGGAATTTCGCGCCGGATTCGAACAGCGGCGTGCTGCAGACGACGCATTTGTAGATGCCGGTGTCTTCCGTGTCGGTGTATTCGCCGGTGAACGCACGCTCGGTCGCCGCATGCTGCGTGACCTCGTACTGCAGCGGCGTGAGCCGGCGGCGCAGTTCGGCGTCGTCCTTCCGGTACGGAAAGGTTTTATCGTCGGAATCGTGTGACATGTGGGAGTTCTCCTGATCGGTCGGTCGGGTCGTGCGGATCACGACGAGCAGCTCACTTCGAGCGACCCGGCCCAGTCGGGCGGCAATGCCGCATACGCTTCATGTTCCGGTTGTTCGTCGAACGGCCGGCGCAGGATCCGTGCGAGTCGTTCGACTTCGGAAAAATCCTTCTCTTTCGCGCGCCGGATCGCGACTTCGGCGAGATGGTTGCGCAGCACGTATTTCGGGTTCACGCGATTCATCGCGTCCGCGCGGGCCGCGTCGTCGCGCGTCTCCTCGGACAGCCGCGCACGGTACAGGTTCGCCCACGCATCGAATGCGTCGCGATCGATGAACAGGTCGCGCACCGGCGCGTCACGGCTCGCGTCGCGCTTCGAAATTTGCGCGAGGCGGCGGAACGTCAGCGTGAAGTCCGCATGGCTCGCGTGCATCGTTTCGAGCAGCTTGTTCGCGAGCTCGGCGTCGTGCTCGCGTTCGAGCGCGAGGCCGAGCTTCGCGCGCATCGCGCGTTCGAGCGCGGGGCCGAAGCGTTCGGGAAACGTCGCGAGCACGGCTTGCGCGTCTTCCACCGCACGCTCGGCGCGCGCGTCGTCGTCGGCGATGCCGTGCTGCAGCCCGATCAGCGGCAGCAGCGCCTGCGCGAGGCAGTAGCAGTTCCAGTGCGCGATGCGCGGCTGCATCCGGTACGCGTAGCGGCCGCTCGTGTCGGAGTGGTTGCAGATGTGGTTCGCGTCGAACGAGTCGACGAAGCCGAACGGGCCATAGTCGATCGTCAGTCCGAGGATCGACATGTTGTCGGTATTCATCACGCCGTGGCAGAAGCCGACCGCCTGCCATTGCGTGACGAGGTCGGCCGTGCGCAACGTTGCGGCTTCGAGCAGCGCGAGATACGGATCGTCGGCGTCGCGGCAGGCCGGATAGAAGCGGTCGATCACGTGATCGGCGAGCTGGCGCAGCAGGTCGGGGCGATCGTTCGAGAAGAAGTGCTCGAAGTGGCCGAAGCGCACGAAGCTCTCCGACACGCGCGTGACGACGGCCGACGTCTCGATCTCCTCGCGCACCACCGGCTGGTCGGAGCCGATCACCGTGAGTGCGCGCGTGGTCGGAATGCCGAGGTGATGCATCGCTTCCGAACACAGGAATTCGCGGATCGACGAACGCAGCACCGCGCGGCCGTCGCCCATCCGCGAGTACGGCGTGCGGCCGCCGCCCTTGATCTGCAGTTCGTAGCGCCGGCCGTCGGTGCCGGGCAGTTCGCCGATCGTCAGCGCGCGGCCGTCGCCGAGCTGGCCGGCCCACACGCCGAACTGGTGACCGGAATACACCGACGCGTACGGCAGCGCGTTTGCGGGCCAGTCGCGCGTCGGGTTGCCGGCGAACAGCTCGGCGAAGGCGGGCTGCGTGGAGAGCGATGGCGGCAGGCCGAGCAGGTGCGCGACTTCATCGGAACAGCCGACGACGTACGGCGCGGGCAGCGGCGCGGCCGGCAGCCGCGTATGAAACGCGTCGCCGAGCGTGACGAACGCGCCGGCAGCGGGCGCGCCGAGCGTCGCGGCGAGGTCGGGGAGAGTGTCAGCCGTATCGGCTGCGCTTCGGGAAAACGACATGTTGAGCGCCTCTGGGTAAGCCGATATTGTAAGGCGGCGCCGCGCCGCCCGCATGGCGGCCCGCGCGCGTTGCGCCAGCCCTGTCCGGGCCGTGGACGGGTTGCAGGCCGGCGCACCGCTGCGAGGCGGGTCACCGATTCGCGTCCTTCCGGGAGAACAAGACGATGGGTAAGCCGTTGCTGGGCCAGATGATGGACATGCCGTTGCTGGTGTCGTCGCTGATCGCGCATGCCGCGCGTTACGCCGGCGACACGGAGATCGTGTCGAGGCGCGTGGAAGGCGACCTGCATCGCTACACGTACCGCGACTGCGAGCAGCGCGCGAAGCGGCTCGCGCAGGCGCTCGCACGGCTCGGCGTCGAATCGGGCGAGCGCGTGGGCACGCTGGCCTGGAACGGCTACCGGCATCTGGAGGCGTATTACGGGATCGGCGGGATGGGCGCCGTGTGCCATACGATCAACCCGCGCCTCTTTCCCGAGCAGATCGCCTACATCGTCAATCACGCGGAAGACCGCTACGTCTTCTTCGACATCAATTTCGCGCCGCTCGTCGATGCGATCGCGCCGCAGTGCCCGCACGTGAAGGGCTGGATCGCAATGACCGACGCCGCGCATCTGCCGTCCGGCGCGACGCCGTACCTGTGCTACGAAACGCTGGTGGAAGCGGAGGACGGCCGCTACGACTGGCCGCGCCTCGACGAGCTGCAGGCGTCGGGCCTCTGCTACACGTCGGGCACGACCGGCCACCCGAAGGGCGTGCTGTATTCGCATCGCTCGACGGTGCTGCACGCCTATGGCGCCGCGCTGCCCGATGCGATGAACCTGTCGGCGCTGGACGCCGTGCTGCCCGTCGTGCCGATGTTCCATGTGAACGCGTGGGGGCTGCCGTACGCGGTGCCGCTCACGGGCGGCAAGCTCGTGCTGCCCGGCAAGGACCTCGACGGCAAGTCGCTGTACGACCTGATGGAGGCCGAACGCGTGACGTTCTCCGCGGGCGTGCCGACCGTGTGGCTCGGGCTGCTGAACTACATGCGCGAGGCCGGCGTGCGCTTTTCGACGCTCAACCGCACGGTGATCGGCGGCTCCGCTTGCCCGCCCGCGATGCTGCGCACGTTCGAGGACGAATACGGCGTGCGCGTGATCCATGCGTGGGGGATGACCGAGCTGTCGCCGCTCGGCACGCTCGCGAAGCTGAACTGGGCGCAGTCGCAGCGGCCGCTCGACACGCAACGCCGGCTGCTCGAGAAGCAGGGGCGCGTGATCTGCGGGGTCGACATGCGGATCGTCGGCGACGACGGGCACGAACTGCCGTGGGATGGCGTCGCCTTCGGCGAGTTGCAGGTGCGCGGGCCGTGGGTGATCGATCGCTACTTCAAGAGCGATGCGTCGCCGCTGTCGGACGGCTGGTTTCCGACCGGCGACGTCGCGACGATCGACCCCGACGGCTTCCTGCAGATCACCGACCGCAGCAAGGACGTGATCAAGTCGGGCGGCGAGTGGATCAGCTCGATCGACCTCGAGAACGTCGCGATCGCGCACCCGGGCGTCGCCGAAGCCGCCTGCATCGCGTGCGCGCACCCGAAATGGACCGAGCGTCCGCTGCTCGTCGTGGTGCCGCGCGAGGGCGCGAACCTGACCCGTGACGCGCTGCTCGCATTCTACGAGGGCAAGGTCGCGAAATGGTGGGTGCCCGACGACGTCGTGTTCGTCGAATCGCTGCCGCACACCGCGACCGGCAAGCTGCAGAAGCTGAAGTTGCGCGAGACGTTCCGCGACTACGTGCTGCCCACGGCGGTCTGCGCGCCGTAAGCGTCGGCCACCGACGGCCTGCCGCATGGTCGCCCGATCCGTCCCCCGGATCGGGAAAAATTCAAATTGAACGACCGTGCTTTTTTGTTGTATGCTGCCTCCGTTCGATCCGGACATGCGGCCGTTCGACCGCGCACAATGAAGCTGAAGCGCAGCCACCCCGGCGCGCGATGCATGGAGGCAGGCAGATGGCAGTGGATTACTCGACTCGCGACGGCGTGGCCGTCATCACGCTCAACAATCCGCCCGTCAACGGGCTCGGCCTGTCGACGCGTCAGGGTGTCATGGACGCGCTCGATCGCGCCGCGCAGGATCCGTCGGTCACGGCGATCGTGCTGACCGGCGCGGGCCGTGCGTTCTCGGGCGGCGCCGACATCACCGAATTCAATACCCCGAAGGCCCTGCAGGAGCCGACGCTGCACACCGTGATCCGCGCGGTGGAGGCGAGCGCGAAGCCGGTCGTCGCGGCGCTGCACAGCGTCGTGATGGGCGGCGGCCTGGAGCTCGCGCTCGGCGCGCATTATCGCGTCGCGGCGCCCGGTGCGCAGGTCGCGCTGCCCGAAGTGAAGCTCGGCCTGTTGCCGGGTGCGGGCGGCACGCAGCGGCTGCCGCGCGCGGTGGGGCTCGAAACCGCGCTGAACATGATCGTGTCGGGCGCGCCGGTGCCGTCGGAGCAGCTTGCGACGAGCGGGCTGTTCGACGAAATGGCCGACGGCGACCTGCTCGACGCGGCCGTCGCGTTCGCGCGCAAGGCCGGTGGACAGAAGGGGCCGCATCCGCGCGTGCGCGATCGCAAGATCGTCCACGAGAATGCCGCGGGCTTCATCCAGTTCGCGCGCAATTCCGCGCGGGCGGCCGCGCCGAATTTCCCCGCGCCGCACAAGTGCATCGATGCGATCGAGGCCGGCGTGCTGAACGGTTTCGACAAGGGCAGCGTTGCCGAACGCGACGGCTTCGTCGCGCTGATGATGACGCCGGAAAGCCGCGCGCTGCGGCATGCGTTCTTCGGCGAGCGCGCCGCGAGCAAGATTCCCGACGTGCCGGCCGATACGCCGGTGCGCGAGATCCGCCGCGTCGGCGTGATCGGCGCGGGCACGATGGGCGGCGGGATCGCGATGAATTTCATCAACGCGGGCCTGCCCGTCACGCTGCTCGAGACGAAGCAGGACGCGCTCGAGCGCGGGCTGGCCACGATCCGCAAGAACTACGACGCGCAGGTGAAGAAGGGCAAGCTCACGCAGCAGAAGCTCGACGCGCGCATGGCGCTGATCACGCCGACGCTGTCCTACGACGACCTGAAGGATGCGGACCTGATCGTCGAGGCCGTGTTCGAGGAGCTCGGCGTGAAGGAGCAGGTGTTCGGCCGGCTCGACGCGGTGGCGAAGCCCGGTGCGATCCTCGCATCGAACACGTCGACGCTCGACGTCGACAAGATCGCCGCGTTCACGAAGCGTCCGCAGGACGTCGTCGGCATGCACTTCTTCAGCCCCGCGAACGTGATGAAGCTGCTCGAGGTCGTGCGCGGCGCGCAGACCGCGAAGGACGTGCTCGCGACCGTGATGGCCGTCGCGAAGAAGATCCGCAAGACGGCGGTCGTGTCGGGCGTGTGCGACGGCTTCATCGGCAACCGGATGATCGAGCAGTACATCCGCCAGGCACTCTTCATGCTCGAGGAAGGCGCGCTGCCCGCGCAGGTCGATCGCGCGATCGAGAAGTTCGGTTTCGCGATGGGGCCGTTCCGGATGAGCGACCTTGCCGGCAACGACATCGGCTGGGCGATCCGCAAGCGCCGCTATGTCGAGCAGCCCGATCTGCAGTACTCGAAGATCGCCGACCGCCTGTGCGAGCAGGGCCGCTTCGGCCAGAAGACGGGCGGCGGCTGGTACGACTATGTGCCGGGCGAGCGCAAGGCGAAGCCGTCGGCGCTCGTCGACGAGATGGTCGTCGCGTATTCGAAGGAGCGCGGCGTCGAGCGGCGCAAGATCGGCGACGACGAGATCGTCGAGCGGCTCGTGTTCGCGCTCGTCAACGAAGGCGCGAAGATTCTCGAGGAGAAGATCGCGTCGAAGGCGTCCGACATCGACATGGTCTATCTGACCGGTTACGGCTTCCCGCTGTGGCGCGGCGGCCCGATGCTGTACGCGGACATGGTCGGCCTCTACAACGTCGAGCGGGCGATCCGCCGCTACGCGGCCGCGCCGAACGGCGATGCCTGGCAGCTCGCGCCGTCGATCGTCGAACTGGCACAAGCCGGGCGCGGCTTCAACGGCTGAGGGCCCGCGTGCGCGACCGCCCGGCCGGGCTCGCAAGGAGAAACGCAATGAGACGCACTGACGACGTGTTGCTCGTGATCGACGTGCAGTACGACTTCATGCCGGGCGGCGCACTCGCGGTGCCGGACGGCGATGCGGTCGTGCCGGTGATCAACGCGCTCGCGCAACGCTTCGACCAGGTCGTGCTGACGCAGGACTGGCACCCGCGCGAGCACGTGTCGTTCGCGGCGAACCACCCGGGGCGAGAACCGTTCTCGACGCTCGCGCTGCCGTATGGCGAGCAGGTGTTGTGGCCCGTGCACTGCGTGCAGGACACCGATGGCGCGGCGCTGCATCGCGACCTCGACATCCCGCATGCTCGGCTCGTGATCCGCAAGGGTGGCGACGCACAGGTCGACAGCTATTCCGCATTCGTCGAAGCCGACCGCACGACGCGCACGGGGCTCGCCGGCTATCTGCGCGAGCTCGGCGCGAAGCGCGTGTGGTGCTGCGGGCTCGCGACCGACTATTGCGTCGCATGGTCCGCGCTCGATGCGCGTGCGGCGGGCTTCGAGGCCGCGGTGATCGACGATGCGTGCCGTGCGATCGACCTGAACGGGTCGCTTGCGCACGCATGGCAACAGATGCAGGCAGCGAGCGTCGCGCATGTGACGTCCGCAGGCGCGCGCCCGACGGCGTAGCGCATTCCCATCCGATTCAGGACATGAAGCAGGACCGAAGGAGACTCGCATGACCGAAGCCGTAATCGTATCGACCGCACGCACGCCGCTCGCGAAATCGTGGCGCGGCGCCTTCAACATGACGCACGGCGCGACGCTCGGCGGCCACGTGGTCGCGGCCGCGCTCGAACGCGCGAAGCTCGACCCCGCGCGCATCGAGGACGTGATCATGGGCTGCGCAAACCCCGAGGGCGCGACCGGCGCGAACATCGCGCGGCAGATCGCGCTGCGCGCCGGGCTGCCGGTGAGCGTACCGGGGATGACGGTGAACCGTTTCTGCTCGTCCGGGCTGCAGACGATCGCGCTCGCCGCGCAGCGGATCATCGCGGGCGAGGGCGACGTGTATGTCGCGGGCGGCGTCGAATCGATCTCGTGCGTGCAGAACGAGATGAACCGGCACATGGTGCAGGAAGGATGGCTCGTCGAACACAAGCCCGAGATCTACTGGAACATGCTGCAGACGGCGGAGAACGTCGCGAAGCGCTACGGGATCGAGAAGGCGCGCCAGGACGCATACGGCGTGCAGTCGCAATTGCGGGCCGCGGCCGCGCAGGAAGCCGGGCGCTTCAACGACGAAATCGTGCCGATCACGGTGCGCGCGGGAATTGCCGACAAGGCGACGGGACGGTTGTTCACCCAGGAGGTGACGGTGTCGGCCGATGAAGGCATTCGGCCCGACACGACGCTCGAAGGTGTATCGAAGATCCGGTCGGCCGTGCCGGGCGGCGTGATCACCGCGGGCAACGCAAGCCAGTTCTCGGACGGTGCGTCGGCGTGCGTGGTGATGAACGCGGATGTCGCGCAGCGCGAGGGGCTGCAGCCGCTCGGCGTGTTCCGCGGCTTCGCGGTGGCCGGTTGCGAGCCGGACGAGATGGGCATCGGCCCGGTGTTCGCGGTGCCGAAGCTGCTGAAGCAGGCGGGGCTGAAGGTCGACGACATCGGCCTGTGGGAATTGAACGAAGCGTTTGCGGTGCAGGTGCTGTACTGCCGCGACACGCTCGGGATTCCTGATGACCGGCTGAACGTGAACGGCGGCGCGATCGCGGTCGGCCATCCGTACGGCGTGTCGGGCGCGCGCCTGACCGGCCACGCGCTGATCGAAGGCAAGCGGCGCGGCGTGAAATACGTGGTCGTCACGATGTGCATCGGCGGCGGGCAGGGAGCTGCCGGACTGTTCGAAATCGTCTGACGTGAGATCGTGGGCGGCCGCGGCTTGCCGGGAGGGACGCCGCGGTCGCGAATCGGCAGTGCGCAGGCGCGATTCGTAAGGCTCGGGAGGTAAAGCGTGCCGGTTCGAAGCTGCCGTTTCCCCTTACTTGTCAAATGAATTGCGGGACCTATACTTGCTCTGACATTTGCCTTTCGTCGGGATGAGCCCGCGCGTGCATCGCATCGACGCACGCGACGCGTTTCCGGTAGCCGGCGCAGACGATGCATCACGCGTTTCCGGTGCCGCGAGCGTTCGAATCACGCAGCAGACCGAACGGGGACCGAATTGAGCACGACCTATGCAGCCGGGGAACCGCCGCGCGTCGTCAGCGCGGCCGCGAGGCTCTACGCGAAATGCCTGCTGGTCGGATTTGCATTGCTGCCGGCCTATCTCATTGCCTATCTGTGGTTCTTCAGCGACCCGCACGTCCTGTTCGAGAGCCATGCATTCCATGAACTCGCGATCGCGGCCGCGACCCTCGAGGGCGCGTTCGTCACCTACGTGACGTGGGTATGCTACCGCTCGTCCGGCGAGCCGCTGCTGCGCTGGCTGACACTCGGCTTTCTCGGCTTCGCGATGATCTATGCGATGCACGGTCTCTTCACCGGGATGGCGCACCACAATATCTGGCTGTTCCTGCTGTACGGGCCCGCGTCGCGGTTCGTGATGTCGGCCCTGCTGCTGACCGGCCTGCTGTCGTATTCCCGGCCGCCCGATCGCATCGAGAAGCGGACACGCGCGGGAACGTGGCTGCCATGGATCGTGTTGTTCCTGGTCGTCAACGTGGCGGTCGCGTACATCGCGTATTCGCCGGTCGCGGGCGCGTTCGGCACGCGCACGTCGATGGAAGGCGGCGCGCTCGTGTTTTCGCTGCTGAACGTCGGCCTGCTGCTCGCGCGGCGCATCCGCTCGCCGTTGATGGTGATCTACGGCGTGTCGATCATGGCGTTCGCGCTGTCGTCGCTCGCCTTCCTGCTCGGCAAGCCGTGGAATCACATGTGGTGGCTCGCGCATGCGATTTTCGCGGGCGGCTTCTTCCTGTTGAGCTATGGCGTCGTGCAGGCGTTGCAGACGACGCGCTCGTTCTCCGCGATCTACAGCCAGGAAGATCTGATGAGCCGGCTGTCGGAATCGATGGCACGCACCGAGAGTGCGCTGCAGGAATTGCGGCGCACGAACCAGAAGCTCGAATACATGGCGGCGACCGATCCGATGACGGGCGCGTCGAACCGCCGCCAGTTCATCGCGCAGGTGGAGCGCGAGATCGTGCGCGCGGAGCGCGACGGCACGCCGTTCTGCCTGCTGGCGCTCGATCTCGACAACTTCAAGCACATCAACGACGCGTACGGGCACCAGATCGGCGACGAAGTGCTGCGCGGCGTCGTGCGCCAGTGTCTCGAGGCGATCCGCCCGGCCGGTGCGCTGGCGCGTGTCGGCGGCGAGGAGTTCATGGCGCTGTTGCCCGAGATGCCGCTCGAGGGCGCGCGGATGACGGCCGAACGCGTGCGTTCGTCGATCGCGAGTGCGCCGTTCGGGCTCGACTTCAAGCGCGTGCAGGTGACGGTCAGCGTCGGCGTCGCGCAGTACGGTGTCGACGGGGGCACGGTCGATGCGTTGCTGCGCGCGGTCGATGAAAGGCTGTATCAGGCAAAGCGCGACGGACGCAATCGCGTGGTCGCGCACTGACGGCCGGCCGCCGCGCCAGCGGCACGGTGACGCGCGGGGAGGCAACGCAACGGCGTGCTGCGCTGCGCAGTCCGTTTCGTGCGCAACCTGAATCGACGAAGCCCCGCAGGCGGATGCGCTTGCGGGGCTTCGTTTTGCCGGCGCGCTATCGCGACGCGACGGCTGCTGCATGCTCCGGCTGCGCGTCCTGCATGCGCCGCGTTGCTGTTGCCGTTGCCGACGGTCCCGCCGGACCGCCGATCGCACGATCGCCCCATCGGGTGCGTCAATTTGGTAGGCTTGGTGCCTGCCGTCGTGCGCCGGATCGCGTCGACGCATATCGATGCGACGCAAAAGCGGCGTATCGTCGCCGGAAATACCGGACGACAGCCGAGACTCTGCGCGTTGCGTCCCGGCTTGCCCGCAACCGCGGGCAAACAGCACAAGCAGCACAAGCAGCGCAGACTGACAACCGACGGGGCGCGTCGCCCGCCGCGGATGCGGCGAACCGGCGGCGTGCCTTTCAACGAACTGGAGCAACGGAAGTGATCAGACATATCGTCATGTGGAAGCTGAAGGAATCGGCCGAAGGCGGCACGCGCGCGCAGAACGCGCTGAAGCTGAAGGAAAAGCTCGAAGGCTGCCGCGACCTCGTGCCGGGCATCCTGCAGCTCGACGTCGGCATCGCGACGCCGGGCCTCGAGGCGACGTCGGACGTCGTGCTCGTGTCCGATTTCACGGACCAGGCCGCGCTCGATGCGTACCAGGTGCACCCGGTTCACCAGGAAGTGAAGAAATTCATCGTGGCGGTGGCCGAGTCGCGCCAGTGCGTCGACTACCTGTCCGGCAGCGCACGATGAGCGACGCGGCATCCCCGGCGGACGGCCCGTCGATCGAAAGCCCGTTCGTCGATCTGCTCGGCGTGCGGCTGGTGTCCGCGAAGGACGGCGCGAGCGAGATCGTGCTGCCGCTCGACGAGCGGCACATGAACACGTGGGGCATCGCGCACGGCGGCGTGACGATGACGCTGTCGGACATCGCGCTCGCGATGGCCGCGCGCAGCCTGACCGACGACGGCGTTGGTGTCGTCACGGTCGAGATGAAGGTGAACTTCATGCAGCCGGGCCGCGGCGAACTGCGCGCGTACGGCCGCGTGATGCATCGTTCGACGACGATGGCGTACTGCGAAGGCGAAGTGCGCGACAGCGACGGCAACTTCGTCGCGAAGGCGCTCGGCACGTTCAAGTACATGCGCCGGCTCGCGGTGGGCCGCGACATCAAGCGGCAACGCTCGCGCACGGCGCCGGATGCGCAGCCCGGCCCGAGCGACGCGTAAGCGCCGGGACGCGCGGCCCCGCCTGATCGAAGGCAGGGCCGCTTTGTCTTGCGGCATGGCTTCACAGCGGGAGGGCGATTCGGTGCGCATGAAGCCAAGGAGACAGCAATGAATACGGTCAACCGCCGGATCCTGCTCGTGTCGCGCCCGCAAGGCGCCGCGAGCATCGAGAACTTCCGGCTCGTCGAAACGCCGCTCGTGCCGCTCGCCGACGGCGAACTGCGGGTACGCAACCATTTCCTGTCGCTCGACCCCTACATGCGCGGACGCATGAACGACGCGAAGTCGTACGCGGTGCCGCAGCCGTTGAACGAGGTGATGATCGGCGGCACGGCGGGCGAGGTGATCGAATCGCGGCACCCGGAGTTTGGGGTCGGCGAGCAGGTGGTCGGCCAGTTCGGCTGGCAGGAATACGGGACGTCGGACGGCAGCGGGCTGCGCAAGGTCGACACGTCGCGGGTGCCGCTGTCGGCCTGGCTCGGCGTGACCGGGATGCCGGGCGTGACCGCGTGGGTCGGGCTGAACCGGATCATCGCGCCGAAGGCCGGCGAAACCGTCGTCGTCAGCGCGGCGAGCGGCGCGGTCGGCAGCGTCGTCGGGCAGCTCGCGAAGCGCGCCGGTTGCCGCGCGGTCGGCATCGCGGGCGGCCCCGACAAGTGCCGCTACGTGGTCGACACGCTCGGCTTCGACGCGTGTGTCGACTACAAGGCCGGCCGGCTGGCCGATGACCTGGCCGCCGCGACGCCCGACGGCGTCGACGGCTGCTTCGAGAACGTCGGCGGCGCGGTGCTCGACACGACGATGGCGCGGATGAACGCGTTCGGCCGGATCGCCGTGTGCGGGATGATCGCCGGCTACGACGGCGTGCCCGTGCCGCTTGCGAACCCGGGCCTGATCCTGCGCTCGCGGCTGACGATGCAGGGCTTCATCGTGTTCGAGCATCCCGACGCGTGGCCGCCCGCGCTGGCCGAATTGAGCGCACTGGTCGCGACGAAGCAGCTGCATTACCGCGAGACGATCGCCTATGGGCTCGAGCGGGCGCCGGACGCCTTTCTCGGGCTCCTGAAAGGCCATAATTTCGGCAAGCAGCTCGTGCAGCTTGTCTGACCCGTGCGTGGCATCATGTGACGCTTGTCCGCTCACGGCGCAGCACGCGCCGTCCTTACCGATGCCGCTGAATCCGAAGATCGCCCAGATACTCGACATGGTCGAGCGCGCGAAACGTCCGTCCTATCACCACCAGACGCCGCAGCAGGCGCGCGCCGCGTACGAAAGGAGCGCGCCGATTCTCGACGTCGCGCCGGCGTCGATGTATGCGGTCGAGGCCTGCGTCGTGCCGACCCGCGACGGCCGCACGATCGGTGCGCGACTGTACCTGCCGGTCGAGCCGAGCCTCGCCGAACCGCTGCCGGCGCTCGTCTATTACCACGGTGGCGGCTTCACGGTCGGCAGCGTCGACACGCACGACGCGTTGTGCCGGATGTTCGCGCGCGACGCGCGCTGTGCCGTGTTGTCGGTCGACTATCGGCTGGCGCCCGAACACAGATTTCCGACCGCGGTAAACGATGCCGAAGATGCGTTGCGCTGGCTGCATCGCGAGGCTGCCGCGTTCGGCATCGACGCCGCGCGGCTCGCGGTCGGCGGCGATAGCGCCGGCGGTACGCTCGCGACCGTCTGCGCGGTGCTCGCGCGCGACGCGGGCATCGAGCTTGCGCTGCAGATGCTGATCTATCCGGGCGTGACGGGCTACCAGGACACCGGGTCGCACGCACGGCTCGCGAACGGCTACCTGCTGACACAGGACACGATCCAGTGGTTCTTCACGCAATACGTGCGCGACCGGTCGGACCGTGACGACTGGCGTTTCGCGCCGCTCGACGGCACGCGCGATGCGCCTTCGTTCGCCGGTGTCGCGCCGGCGTGGATCGCGACGGCCGAATACGATCCGCTGAGCGACGAGGGCGTCGCGTACGCGGACAAGCTGCGCGCGGCCGGCAATGCGGTCACGCTGGTCTGCTATGCCGGGATGATCCACGAGTTCTTCAAGATGGGCGGCTACGTGCCCGAGGTGCGGGCCGCGCACGCCGATGCGGTGGCGGCGCTGCAGGCCGCATTCGAAGACGTTTGACGGTTGACGGCGGCGGCGCCCGACGCCGCGCGGAGGAAGCGATGACGGACGGCTTGGTGGAAACGGGCGGATGGACGGTGCTGGGCGGCGATGCCGCGCGCATTCGCGACGCGGTGTTCGTGCGCGAGCAGCGGATTCCGCCGGAATGGGAGCTCGACGACGAGGATCCGCTGTCGTTGCACGCGGTTGCCTACCGGGTCGATGCGGTGACCGGCGCGCGCCGCGCGATCGCAACAGGGCGGCTGCTGCGCTCGGGCACGATCGGTCGCGTCGCGGTGCTGGCCGACGCGCGCGGGCAGGGTGCCGGATCGGCCGTGCTGCACGCGCTGCTGGACCTGGCGCGGTACCGCGGCGAACCGGTCGTGCGGCTCTACGCGCAGCAGGCAGCGGTATCGTTCTATGTGCGGCACGGCTTCACGGCGATCGGCGAGCCGTTCACCGAAATCGGGGTGCCGCACGTCGAGATGGCGCGCGCGCCATAGCGCCAAGGTGCCTGGCGCCGCACGCGCGGGCTCAGCGCGGCTGCGTCGTGTCGATGTCGAACGTGAACGCGCGCTCGAACGTGCCTGGGCGAACGGTGCGGTGCGAGCCGTCGTCATCGCAGCGTTCCTTGATGTCGACCGTCAGTCGCACGCCTTCCTTCATCGTCACGCGCAGCGCGGTCGTGCCGCGCGTGCCGTATTCGGGCGTCTCGATGAACGCGGCCGACAGCGCACGCTCGCGCTCGATCGGAATACCCGTGTTCGGTAGCGCGGCGTCGTCCGCGACGTGCGGGTCGCGCATCAGCTCGATCAGTTCGTCGAGCGACGGGGTCGGGTTGTCGGTCAGCAGCGTGCCGAGTTCCGCGCGCTTGCGCACGACTTTCGGCCAGGGCGTATCGAGCCGCGCATTCGACAGCGCATGCACGCCGGCGCCGATCGCGACCGGCGCGGCGACACCGGTCTCGCCCTCGGCCGCGCGGTTGCAGAACCACGCGAGTTCGCGCCGCTTCCAGTCGCCGACCAGCAGGTTGAAGCCGTTGTACACGGCGGCATGCTCGGCCAGTTCGCCGAGGTAATCGAGCGGCGCGACGGACGCGCCGCGGAGGAAATCGGACACGAGCTTGCCGCGGGTCGGCGCGCCCGCACGGATGTCGAACGGCGCACGGTAGTTGGTCAGCGCCGCGAAGCGGCCATCGCGCGATACGCCGAGCCACGTGCCGCCCGCTTCGAGATCGCGGCCGGCCAGCACGCCCGGCAGGTCCTCCCACCACGAAAGCGGTGCACTCGTACGGCGAAAGAATTCGTCGCGATTGGCGGTCAGGGTAAAGACGGGACCGGCGGCGGCGTCAGGCTGCCAGTCGAAGGCAATCAGGCACATCGGGCGAATCTCTCGCAGGAAACATCGGGCGCCGGCTGCAACGTGCGAACCGGCGCGCGAACGGGTTGTCAGTGCGTCACGCTTCCGTCGGCCACGCGTACGGCAGCGCGTCGAACGCGAGCGCCGGACCGTCGGCCGAACCGAGATGCACCGTGCCGCTGTCGAGCGCGGCCAGCTTGATCTCGACGAGCGCGTCGACGCCGCCCGCGGGGGCGGCCGCCGCGTTGACGATCATTCCGCACGGCTGGCCGGGGTCGTCGCTGTGGAACAGCTCGACGCCGGCATGCACGGTGCCGGTCTCGCCGTCGACGTGCGCGAGTGCGGTGCGGCGCTTGATCGTGCCGCGGTACTGGCTGCGCGCGACGATTTCCTGGCCCGGGTAGCAGCCCTTCCTGAAGTTAACGGCGCCGATCACGTCGAAGTTGACCATCTGCGGCACGAACTGTTCGACGGCCGGTTGCGTGATGCGCGGTTCGCCCGCGCGCACGTCGAGCCAGTCCCATACGGCGGGCGATACGACCGGCAGCGTGCCGGTGAGCGCGGCGACACGTGAGTCGACTTCCGCGCGCGGCCCGATCCACAGGTAGCGCTTGCGGCCGGCCGCGTCCGGTACGCGGATCAACGCCCCGGCCGGGCCGTCGACCTTCACGTGCACGCCGTCCGGCAGCGCGTCGAAGATGCCCGACAGCGCGTCGCGCACGTCGCCCGCGAAGCCGACCACGGCGAGCGTGTCGCTCGCGTCCGAGAGCTTCGCCTTCGCGCGCAGCACAAACATCGACAGCCGTTTCTGCACGGCGGCCTGGACGTCCTTCGACACCAGCAGGCGCACGCCGTGACCGGCGCGCCATGCGAGGAACGACGCGAGCAGGCGGCCTTTCGGCGAGCAATAGCCGGACAGGCGCGCGCTCGCGGCATCGAGATGCTCGATGTCGTTGGTGAGCTGGCTGTGCAGGAACGTCGCGGCGTCGTCGCCGGCCACGTCGATCACGCCGAATTGCGCAAGCGGGATGCAGGCGCCCGGCGCGTCGAAATCGGCGGCGGGCGGGCGGGGGAAAACGGGGAGCGAGGCAGATGCGGCCTGGGCAGCCGGTGAAGCGAACGGTGTGCTCATGGAATGAGGGAACAGTCAACCCTGACTTTGACGAAGGCGAGCAAGTATTATATGGGTCTTACCTGAGTCTCGTTTCCATGTCCCTACTGAAGAAATGCGCCGCGACGGTCGTGGCGCTGGCCGTCGTTGTGGCCGCTGCCGGCGCGGGCGGCGGATATTACTGGGCGACCCGGCCGCTGCTGCTGGGCGCCGCGTCGCTCGACGTCACGATCAAGCCGCGCAGCAGCGTGAAGAGCGTCGCGCTGCAGCTCAAGCGTGGCGGCGTGCCGGTCGAGCCGCTCGGCTTCGTCGCGATGACGCGCCTGCTCGGGCTGTCGAGCCGGCTCAAGTCCGGCAACTACGAATTCAAGACCGGCATCACGCCGTACGACGTGCTGCAGAAGATCGCGCGCGGCGACGTAAACGAGTACGTCGCGACCGTGATCGAGGGCTGGACCTTCAAGCGGATGCGCGCGGAACTCGACGGCAATCCCGATCTCGCGCACGCGACGGCCGGCATGAGCGACGCCGAGCTGCTGCGCGCGATCGGCGCACCGGACAGCGCGATCCAGCGCGGCAGCGGCGAGGGGCTGTTCTTCCCCGACACCTACCTGTTCGACAAGGGCACGAGCGACCTGAACATCTACCGGCGCGCGTACCATCTGATGCAGACGCGCCTCGACGAGGCATGGGCCGCGCGCGCGCCGGGGCTGCCGTACAAGTCGCCTTACGAAGCGCTGACGATCGCGTCGATCGTCGAAAAGGAAACGGGGCACGCGGCCGATCGCGCGTTCGTCGCGGCGGTGTTCGCGAACCGGCTGCGCATCGGGATGCCGCTGCAGACCGATCCGTCGGTGATCTACGGCCTCGGCGACGCCTACGACGGCCGCTTGCGCAAGCGCGACCTGCAGGCCGACACTCCTTACAATACCTATACGCGCCGCGGGCTGCCGCCGACGCCGATCGCCCTGCCGGGCGTCGCCTCGCTGCAGGCGGCGATCAATCCGGCCCCGACGAGTGCGCTGTATTTCGTCGCGAAGGGCGACGGCACGAGCGTGTTCTCGGACACGCTCGGCGATCACAACAAGGCCGTGGACAAGTACATACGAGGTCAATAATGGCGAGCGGTAAATTCATCACGTTCGAAGGCATCGACGGGGCGGGGAAGACCACCCACCTCCCGTGGTTCTGCGAACGCCTCCAGGCCAGGCTGGCCGCGAGCGGCCGGCAGGTCGTCGTCACCCGCGAGCCGGGCGGCACGCAGCTCGGCGAGAAGCTGCGCGAGATCCTGCTGAACCAGCCGATGGATCTCGAGACCGAAGCGCTGCTGATGTTCGCTGCGCGCCGCGAGCATCTCGCGCTCGTGATCGAGCCGGCGCTCGCACGCGGCGACTGGGTCGTGTCCGATCGCTTCACCGACGCGACGTTCGCGTACCAGGGCGGCGGCCGCGGGCTGCCGCGCGACAAGCTCGAGACGCTCGAGCGCTGGGTGCAGGGCGGATTCCAGCCCGACCTGACGGTGCTGTTCGACGTCGCGCCGCAGGTGGCGAGCGAGCGCCGCGGTGCCGCGCGCATGCCGGACAAGTTCGAAAGCGAGTCGGACGCGTTTTTCTCGCGCACCCGCACCGAATACCTGCGGCGCGCCGAAGAGGCGCCGCACCGCTTCGCGATCGTCGACGCGACGCAGACGATCCCCGAGATCCGCCAGCAGCTCGAACGCGTGCTCGCCGCGCTGTAACACGAAGGAACGCACCACATGATCTATCCGTGGCAGACCGACGACTGGAACCGTTTGCAGCAACTGCGTGCGCAATGGCCGCATGCGCTGCTGCTGCACGGCCAGGCCGGGATCGGCAAGCTGCAGTTCGCGCAGCATCTCGCGCAGGGCTTCCTGTGCGAAGCGCCGCGGCCGAACGGCGAGCCGTGCGGCACCTGCGCGGCCTGCACGTGGTTCGCGCAGGGCAACCACCCGGACTACCGGATCGTGCTGCCCGAGGCGCTCGCGGGTGAAGCGCCGGGCGCCGCGGACGACGCGAAGCCGGCCGATGCCGACGAAGGCGGCAAGAAAACCCGTGCGCCGAGCAAGGAAATCAAGATCGAGCAGGTGCGTGCATTGCTCGACTTCTGCGGCGTCGGTTCGCACCGTGGCGGCGCGCGCGTCGTCGTGCTGTACCCGGCCGAGGCGCTGAACGTCGCCGCGTCGAACGCGCTCCTGAAGACGCTGGAGGAGCCGCCGTCGGGCGTCGTGTTCCTGCTGGTGTCGGCACGCATCGACCGGTTGCTGCCGACCATCATCAGCCGTTGCCGGCAGTGGCCGATGACCGTGCCGGCGCCGGACGCGGCCGCGGCGTGGCTCGCGGCGCAGGGCGTCGACGATGCGCGCGCGCTGCTCGCCGAAGCCGGCGGCGCGCCGCTCGCCGCGCTGGCGCTCGCGAGCGACGAGAACCGCCCGCTGCGCGATTTCACGCTCGGCCAGCTTGCGGCCGGCGCCGCGTGCGATCCGTTCGCGTGCGGCGAGACGCTGCAGAAGCTGCCGGTGCCGCTGGTGCTCGGCTGGCTGCAGCGCTGGCTGTACGATCTGCTCGCCCAGCGGATGGCGGGCGCGCCGCGCTACTTCCCGATGCAGGCGGCCGCGCTCGCGCGTTGCGCGCAAGCCGTCGACGCGAATGCGTTCGCGCGCTTCATGAAGGCCGTGACGCGCCAGCGGACGGTCGAGAACCATCCGCTCAATGCGCGACTCGTATTCGAGGAACTGTTTCTCGGTTATCGGGAAATGTTCGCGTGAGCGCGAATCATTTCCTCCGGGTAGTGAAATGATTGCCGGCGAGCGCGTGGCGCCCGCCTTACGTATTCAGGAAGCACGATGTTCGTCGACTCTCACTGTCACATCAATTTCAAGGGCCTCGCCGACCGCTTGCCGGCCGTGCTGGAGAACATGCGCGAGCACGACGTCACGCACGCGCTGTGCGTGTCGGTCGACTTCGAGACGCTGCCCGACGTGCTCGCGATCGCGCAGGCGCACGACAACGTCTACGCGTCGGTCGGGGTGCATCCGGATCACGAGGACGCACGGGAGCCGACGCTCGCGGAACTCGTCGAGCTGGCCGCGCACCCGAAAGTCGTCGCGATCGGCGAGACGGGCCTCGACTACTACCGCCTCGAAGGCCGCTCGATCGCCGACATGGAATGGCAGCGCGAGCGCTTTCGCACGCACATCCGCGCGGCGACCGCGACGATGAAGCCGCTGATCATCCATACGCGCTCGTCGTCGGAAGATACGCTGCGGATCATGGCCGAGGAGCGCGCGGACGTGCCGGGCGGCGTGATGCATTGCTTCACCGAGCCATGGCCGGTCGCCGAGCAGGCGCTCGCGCAGAACTTCCATATTTCGCTGTCGGGCATCGTCACGTTCAAGAACGCGACCGACGTGCAGGACGTCGCGCGGCGCGTGCCGCTCGAGCGGCTGCTGATCGAAACCGACTCGCCGTACCTCGCGCCGGTGCCGTATCGCGGCAAGCCGAATGAACCTGCGTACGTCAGCCATGTCGGACGCTTTATCGCATCGGAACGCGGGATTGCCGTCGAGGCGCTCGCCGATGCGACGACCCAGAACTTTTTCCGGCTGTTCAAGATCGCGCGCTAACGACGCGCGCCCAGCCGACAACCCAGGGAAGGAGCCCACAACAATGACGAAGCCGACCACCATCCTGCCCAAACGCGCACTCGTCGCCGCCGCGCTCGTCGCGAGCGGCCTGCTTGCCGCCGCCGGCGCGCATGCCGAGTCGCTCGACGCGATCGTCAAGGCGGTCAAGTTCGACGACATCGCCGACATCGGCAAGCAGCTCAAGAGCGGCAAGCTCGATCCGAACACGCTCGCGCCGAACGGCGACCCGCTGCTCGTGATCGCCGCGCGCGAGAAGTCCGACAAGGTCGCCGCGGCGCTCGCCACGACGCCGAACGTCGACCTCGAGAAGACCGACAAGGCCGACGAGACCGCGCTGATGCTCGCGTCGCTGAACGGCGACGTCGAGCTCGTCAAGCTGCTGATCGACAAGGGCGCGGAAGTCAGCAAGAAGGGCTGGGCGCCGCTGCACTACGCGGCCACCAACGGCCAGGACGCCGTCGTCAGGATCCTGCTCGACCACGACGCATACATCGACACCGCGTCGCCGAACGGCACGACGCCGCTGATGATGGCCGCGCGCGGCAACCACGCGTCGACGGTCAACCTGCTGCTCGACCAGGGCGCCGATCCGCAGGTGAAGAACCAGCTCGGCATCACCGCGCTCGAGTTCGCGAAGCACTACAAGGCGCCGGACGCGATCGACATCCTGAGCAAGCGGACGGTGCGCGTCGGCGCATCGGCACCGGCAGATGCGCAAAAGAGTGCAAAATGACGGTTTCGGCGCGCTGGCGCAGCGCCCGGCCGGCCGCAACCCGGCCGGCAGCGGGCGTTGCGGCTGCCGCGCCGGTCAGCGCAGTGAGCGGCCTCGCGCCGCATTGACATAAGGAACACCATGTTGCGGGCTATGTTTTGTGCCGCGGCGTTTGCCGTGCCGTTGTCGGCGGCGGCTTTCACGGGCGCGGATCTCGACCGGCTGTGCGCGAAGACGGACGTCAAGTCGCGGGCGTCGTGCGCGGCCTACATCGAAGGCGCCGCCGATGGCGTCTACAACACCATCGACGCGATCGGCGGCACCACCGGGCCGCGCGTCGGGCAATATTTCTGCCTGCCGCCCGACATCCGGACGCAGCAGATGACCGACGCGGTGCGCAAGTACATCGCGGAGAACCCGAGGCTGGCCGACTACAACGCGAGCACCGCGGTGTCGCTCGGTCTAGGCAAGGCATTCCCCTGCAGGGGCGGCAGCTGATCTGACGCCGGTCCGGGCGTGTGCGCCGCCCGGACATCGCCGACGCATCCAGGACGACGCCGCCGCGCGTCATAACCGCAGCATCCCGGGCGCCGATGATTTCAATCGTGGAAGTGCGGCGCATCGCCGATGCGCCGCTGCATACGTGGCTCGGCACGCTGTGCGTGTCCGTCATCGTCGTACTCGTCGTTGCGATCGTGCATCGTCTCGGCGCACGCATCGTCAGGCGCATCGCGAAGCCGTATCCGCTGACGAGCGCGATCCTGCGCTACGTCGACAAACCGTCGCTCGTCACGCTCGCGCTGCTCGCGCTCGAATTCCTGTGGGTCCAGGCGGACGACGGCATGTCGTTCGTGCGCGGGATGCGCACCGCGGCCGCGGTCGGCTCCATCGTGGCGCTGACCTGGCTGCTGGTGCGGCTCGCGGCCGGCGTCGGCGACGCGATCGTCCAGGCCCATCCGATGGATACGGCCGACAACCTCCACGCACGGCGCGTCCATACCCAGGCCAAGGTGCTCGTGCGTACCGTGATGGTGCTGATCGTGACCATCGGCACGGGCGCCGCGCTGATGACGTTCCCGAACGTGCGCCAGATCGGCGCGAGCCTGCTGGCGTCGGCCGGCGTCGCGGGCCTGGTCGCCGGTATCGCCGCGCGGCCGGTGCTCGGCAACCTGATTGCCGGGCTGCAGATCGCGCTCACGCAGCCGATCCGGCTCGACGACGTCGTCGTGATCCAGGGCGAGTGGGGTCGCATCGAGGAAATCACCGGCTCGTTCGTGTCGGTGCGGTTGTGGGACCAGCGCCGGCTCGTCGTCCCGCTGCAGTGGATCATCGAAAACCCGTTCACGAACTGGACGCGCAGCAGCTCGCAGATCATCGGCACGGTGTACCTGTCGGTCGACTACCGCACGCCGCTCGCGCCGCTGCGCGAGGAACTCGCGCGGCTCGTCCACGCGGCGCCCGAATGGGATGGCCGCGTGCAGGTGCTGCAGGTGACCGACGCGACCGAGCGCTCGATGCAGTTGCGCGCGCTCGTCAGCGCGGTCGATTCGTCGGCGTGCTGGGATCTGCGCTGCCGCGTGCGCGAAGGGTTGATCGCGTACCTGCAGGCGCGCTTTCCGCAATGCCTGCCGCGCAGCCGGATGGAGCTGTATCCGCATGAATCGGCGCCGGACGAGCCGAATCCCGAACGCCCGCATGCGCGGCCGCCCGCTGCCAGCACGGCGGCCAACACCGCGGCCGATCCGAAGGCCACCGAAGGCCGCTGAACGCGCGCCGTTGCCCGCTGCCATTCCTGCCCATGACCGCGCTGAAGACGCTCGCCATCGCCAACTACCGCTCGCTGCGCGAGCTGATCGTGCCGCTCGCGGCGCTCACCGTCGTCACGGGGCCGAACGGCACCGGCAAGTCCAGCGTGTATCGGGCGCTGCGGCTGCTTGCCGATACCGCGCAGGGCCGCGTGATTCCATCGCTCGCACGCGAAGGCGGGCTGCCGTCGACGCTGTGGGCAGGCCCCGAGCGATTTTCGCGCGCGATGCTCGCCGGCGACACGCCGGTGACCGGCACGGTGCGCAACGGGCCCGTGAGCCTCAAGCTCGGCTTCGCGGGCGACGATTTCGGCTATGCGATCGATCTCGGCCTGCCGGTCAAGAACGACGCGTCGATGTTTCGCCTCGATCCCGTCGTGAAGCGCGAATGCATCTGGGGCGGCGCGCTGCTGCGTCCGTCGACGCTGCTGGTCGACCGGCAGGGTGCGCAGATTCGCACGCGCACCGGCTCGGGCGACTGGCACACGGTGCCGCAGCCCGTCGCGAGCTTTGACAGCATGATGACCGAGTTCGCCGATCCGGTCGGCGCGCCGGAGATGATCGCGGTGCGCGAGCGGATCCGCTCGTGGCGCTTCTACGATCATTTCCGGACCGATGCGCAGGCGCCGGCCCGGCAGTCGCACATCGGCACCCACACGCCGGTGCTCGCGGACGACGGCGCCGACCTGGCCGCCGCGCTGCAGACGATCCGCGAGATCGGCGACGGCGCCGCGCTCGACGCGGCGATCGACGACGCGTTTCCCGGCGCATCGATCGACATCGACAATCCGGGCGCGCGCGGCCGCTTCGACCTGCTGATGCGACAGCCGGGGCTGCTGCGGCCGCTCGCGGCCGCCGAACTGTCGGACGGCACGCTGCGCTACCTGCTGCTCGCCGCCGCGCTGCTGACGCCGCGGCCGCCCGCGCTGATGGTGCTGAACGAACCCGAGACGAGCCTGCACCCCGATCTGCTGCCGGCGCTCGGCCGCTTGATCGCGCAGGCCGCGCAGCGTTCGCAGGTACTGGTCGTGTCGCATGCGGCGCGGCTCATCGCGACGCTCGAACGCGAGGCCGGTTGCGAGTCGCTGGTACTCGACAAGCAGCTGGGCGCGACCGTGCTCGTCGATGCGGATTCGCGCGACCTGCCGCCGTGGAAGTGGCCATCGCGCTGACGGGCACGGCAGCGTGCATGCGGCGCGCCGGCACCGGCGTGCCGGCCGGTTCGGCTGCACCGAAGCGGTGCATGTGGCGCGTGACGGCGAATGTATCCGCTCTGTAACAACCCCCATAAAATGAAAGACCCGTGCTTGCGGGCATCGGGATCGCCAATAATATTGAGATATTTGGCCGGCGTGATGCCGGCCGTGCTCTGCACGGAGCCGGCGGATGCGCGCCAGCGCGCTCGCCAGGCGACCGAGGACACAGGAGACGTGGATCATGAGAATTGCCCAGATCGCACCGCTGACCGAATCCGTGCCGCCGAAGCTGTACGGCGGCACGGAGCGCGTCGTGTCCTACATTACCGAGGCGCTCGTCGATCTCGGCCATGACGTGACGCTGTTCGCGAGCGGCGATTCGACGACCCGGGCCAGGCTCGAACCCGTGTGGCCGCGCGCGCTGCGGCTCGACTCGTCGATCCGCGACCGCGTCGCGCCACACATGCTGCTGATGGAGACGGTCGCGCGCCGCGCGAAGGATTTCGACGTGCTCCATTTCCACATGGACTACTACTCGTTTTCGGTCTTCAACCGGCAGGACACGCCGTTCGTGACGACGCTGCACGGCCGGCTCGACCTGCCCGAGCAGCAACCGGTGTTCGACACGTTCAATACCGCGCCGGTGATCTCGATCTCGAATTCGCAGCGCCAGCCGCTGCCGCAGGCGAAATGGCTGACGACCGTGTACCACGGGCTGCCCGACACGATGTACCTGCCGCAGCCCGTCGAGCCGCGCTATCTCGCGTTTCTCGGCCGCATCTCGCCGGAGAAGCGGGTCGACACGGCGATCCGCATCGCGCGTCAGTGCGGGCTGCCGATCCGGATCGCCGCGAAGATCGACACGGCTGACCAGGAATACTTCGAGCGCGAGATCAAGCCGCTGTTCGCGCTGCCGCACGTTGAATTCATCGGCGAGATCGCCGACCACCAGAAGGCCGAATTCCTGTCGGGTGCGCATGCGCTGCTGTTTCCGATCGACTGGCCGGAGCCGTTCGGCCTGGTGATGATCGAGGCGATGTCGTGCGGCACGCCGGTGATCGCGTTCAATCGCGGCGCGGTGCCGGAAGTGGTGGACGAGGGCGTGTCGGGTTTCATCGTCGAGGACGAGATCAGCGCGGTGGCCGCGGTGAACCGGCTGCACCTGCTGCCGCGCGCCCGCGTGCGGCAGCGCTTCGAGGAGCGCTTCACGTCGCGGCGGATGGCGCAGCAGTACGTCGACGTGTATCAGTCGCTGATTCGTGCGCAGAAGCGCGCGCGCTTCAAGGTGATCGATTCGACGACCTGATGGCCTGATGCGTCGATGGGGGCGCATGCGGATAAAAAAACGGCGATGCCCGCAAGGACATCGCCGTTTGTCTGTCGCCCGCGCGCGGCGCGCACGGGCGAGGACGCCGCAGCGTCAGATCTTCAGTTTCGAGACCTTGGTGCCGTTGATCGACACGTCGCCCATCAGGCCGGCGTTGGTCAGCACGACGACCTGGATCGGTGCGGTGGCCGTGTTGGAGTCGACCGCGCCGTTCGCGCCCATCTTCACGAGCGCGACCGATGCGCCGGCGCCGGCTGCCCAGCCGTCCGAGTTGCGGAATTCGTCGAGCGCCTGTTGCGTCATGAACAGGAACACGATTGCCTTCGACTGTGCACCGGCCTGCAGGCCGACCGACAGCGACGACGTGTTGTAGTAGCCGACGGTGCTGCCGCCGACGCGCAGCGCACCGTTGCCGGACTGGCCGCCGACGATGAAGCCTGCCTGGATCACGTCCGGGAACACGAGCACGCCGCGCGATTTCGCGACGAGTTCGCGCGAACCCTTGACCGTGGAATACATGCGCGACAGCGTCGCGTCGACGCTCGAGTCGATCGCCTGACGCTTCGACGCATTGGTCGCGGCGTTATCGGGCTTGTCGGGCGTGGTGGTGCAACCGGTGAGCGCAAGGCTGCCGACGATGAGCGCAGCGGCGGCTTTCAGCACAAGGTTCCGTTTTTGCATCGTTGTTCTCCATCGGATGATGTTCGGAGTGAGTCTCGCTCAGCGAGCGGATCACGTCGGCAGTTATATCACAGCGGATTACAGTCCCTTTTCGTTCCGACGTGAAAAAGCGTCAAATCGTTTTCGGGTGTCGCGGCGTGCCAACGGCCGGACCGTCGCGGGTCCGGCCGGTGGGCAGGCGAAAAAAACGGGACAGCGCGCGTCAGTGCGTGACGGGCGGCACCGGCGGGGCGGGCGGCTTGATCGGCGGGCGCCGCAGTGCGCGGCGGATCAGCGCGATCACGACGCCGCAGGCGAACAGGAACGCGGCCGGCACGACCCAGTAGCCGACGAACGCATGCCACAGATAGCCGGCGAGCGTATTGCGGCGCACCACGTATTCGTCCTGGGCCGCCTGCTGGCGCGCTGCGTTGGCGGCGAGCACGTCGGCCGGACAGCCGGCCGCGCGTGCCGCGTCAGGATCGCCGTGGCACTTCGCGGCGGCGCCGGCCGCCTGCTGCGCGTCGGTGAGCTGCCAGGTGGTCAGCGCGAGCTGCAGGTCGGCCTTGTTGTACGCCATTTCCTCGCGGATCTCGCGCACGGCGACGATCGCGACGGGTACGGCCCAGAACACGATCACGATCAGCCAGCGGCGGAACCAGCGGTGTTGTCTCCATGCCATCCCGATGCCTCCGTTTGACGCGGTGTACGCGTCCGTCTCGAGGGCGGCCCGATGGCGCTTCTTGTACTTGGATGGGCCGCGTTGCAGCCATCATAGAAGAAATCGCGGCAAATTGCCGCACGCATGTGACGGCGTTGGCACGGCGCGCCGGACACGCGGGGCGGGAAGGCGACGGGACCCATCACGGCAGCGGGCGGCGGTGGCGGTGCGCCCGCCACGATGCGCGCACGTCGATGCGCGCGCAACGAAAACAAAAATGCCGCGCCCGCCGAAGCGGTGCGCGGCATTCGTGCGGGAGCGCCGGAACTCAGGCGGCCGGCTGGCTGCTCAGGCAGCTCTTCATGAACGTCTTGCGGTCGTCGCCCTTCTTGTCGGCAGCCTGGGTGTTGCAGGCCTTCATCTTTTCCTGCTGCGTCATCTTCTTCGCGGGCTTGGCCGACAGGCAGTCCTTCATGAACGCCTTGCGTTCGTCGCCCGACTTGCCGGCGGCCTGGGTGTTACAGGCCTTCATCTTGTCCTGCTGGCTGTTCGCCGCGAAAGCGGGGGAAGCCAGCATGCCGCCGAGCAGCACTGCGGCTACGAGCGATTGGATTTTCATTTCGACACTCCCATGGGGTGAATTGCGTTTTATATCGACGCCGTCACGAAGCCCGGCGCAACGGGAACAGGGCCGCATCGCGCCGCGCGCTCCGATTATGGCAAATCAATGTGAAAACACCAAAACGGCATTCCTATAACGCGGCGGGCGGCCTCGCCGTTGACGGCACACGCGCGCCGGCGATCGGGACAAACCATGACGGAGGGCGGCCGGCCCCGATTGCCTGCACCGGAGCTGCCGGATGCCGGCCGAGAGCCATTACAATCGCGGCCATGAATACTCCGAACCCCGCATCCCCCCCGTCCGCGCCGGCTCTGCCGCGCATTGCCGTACTCGCCACCGGCGGCACGATCGCCGGCGCCGCGCCGGACGCCGCCAGCACGGCCGGCTATCAGGCCGGCGCGCTCGGCGTCAGTTTCCTGGTCGACGCGGTGCCGGCGCTCGCGTCGGTCGCGCGCATCGACGCCGAGCAGGTCGCCAGCATCGACAGCAAGGATCTCGCGCTGCCGCTGTGGAATACGCTCGTCGCGCGCATCGACGCGCTGATGGCCGATCCGGCGATCGACGGCATCGTGATCACCCACGGCACCGACACGCTCGAGGAAACCGCGTACGCGCTGCATCTGGTCGTGACCGGCGACAAGCCGGTCGTGCTGACCGCCGCGATGCGTCCGGCGACCGCGCTGTCGTCCGACGGGCCGCTGAACCTGCTGAACGCGGTGACGGTCGCCGCTCATCCGGCCGCGCGCGGGCAGGGCGTGCTCGTCGCGTTCAACAACCGGATCCACGGCGCGCGCGACGTCGTGAAGACGAGCACCTACGCGGTCGACGCATTCCAGTCGCCGGAACTGGGCGCGCTCGGCTGGGTACAGGACGGCCGCGTCGAATTCGCGCGCCGCGTGACGCGCCCGCGCGATGCGCAACTGGCGATTGCCGCGGCATGGCCGCCCGTCGAAGTCGTCGCGAGCTATGCGGGCGTGACGCGCACGGCCGTCGACGCGCTCGTCGCGGCCGGTGTGCGCGGCCTCGTCGTCGCGGGCACCGGCAACGGGTCGATCCACGCGACGCTGCAGGCGGCACTCGCCGATGCGGTGAACGCGGGTGTCGCCGTGGTGCGTGCGTCGCGCGTCGGCTCGGGCCACGTGATGCGCAACGGCGCCGCGAGCGACGATGCGCTCGGATTCGTGAGCGCCGGCTCGCTGAACCCGTTCAAGGCGCGCGTGCTGCTGATGCTCGCGCTCGCGAACGGCATTCGAGGGCGCGACGCACTGCAACGCGCATTCGACACGCTGTGACGGATCGCCGCCGCTCGGGCGGCGCGCCGGCAGGGTTGTCGCACGCATGAAAAAGGCAGGCCGAGCGGCCTGCCTTTTGCGTCAGTGCTGCGCGGATGCTCAGGACTGCGGCGGAATCACGAGCTTCTGGCCCGGGTAGATCCGGTCCGGGCTCGACAGCATCGGCTTGTTCGCCTCGAAGATCGCCGGGTACTTGTTCGCGTCGCCGTACACTTCCTTGGCGATCGCCGACAGCGTGTCGCCCGGCTGCACGTCGTGATACTGCACTTCGGCATCGTCCGGCTGCAGATCGTCGTCATTGACGTTCGCGACGCCTTGCACGTTGCCGGCCGCGACCTTGACCTTCGCCTTCGTGTCGAGATCGGCAACGCTGCCCGTCAGCGTGACGGTGCGCGATGCGCCGTCGAACGCGACGGTCAGGTTCGACGTGTCGAGACCTTGCGAGCTGATGTAATTCTTGATGGCATCGGCCGCGGTCTGGTTCGCGGCATTCGGATCTTCCGCTGCTTGCGCGTCAGCGTGACCCAGCAGTTTTTCACCCGCCTCTTTGATAAACGAAAGAAGACCCATCGCTGCACTCCCTAGGTGGTTGAAAAGAAAACGCGCCGTGAAGTGGCGAAAAAAACACCGCGCTGGACGCGTTCACCGGAGTGAGCGCAAGCGCGGCGGATTTCTCGAAAGGCGTGGCGAAAGTGTAGGCGTTCATCGCGACGATTGCATGAAAAATCGTACGCGTGAACGTAAAGAAATGTAATACGCGAAATCCGACAGACGGACACCCGACGACGACGTCTGACCGACCAAGGCTTCCCCGGCGCCGCCGGGTGCCGCTGCGGACCCCACCACGCCGCTCTCAGCCCAGAGCGGCGTTTTTCGCCCCGTCGCGCATGCGTTCAGCGATACGCGGCGGGGCGCCCCACCGTGATGCACGCAGGTTCGTGCATCGATGCGACCGGCCGCGGCCGAGCCGCGTGTATGCGTCGCGCGCGTCCGCCGTTGCAGCGAAACGCGCGCCGTGGCATCCGCGTTACGCGGCCGGCGCCTGGCCGATTTCGAAGTTCGACATGATCTCGAGCGCGCGCACGAGTGCCGAGTGATCCCATGCCTTGCCGCCGTGCGAAGCGCACACGCTGAACAGTTGCTGCGCGCTGGCCGTGTGCGGCAGTGCGAGGCCGAGCTTGCGTGCGCCGTCGAGCGCGAGGTTCAGGTCCTTCTGGTGCAGCTCGATGCGGAAGCCCGGATCGAACGTGCGCTTCGTCATGCGCGCGCCATGGACTTCGAGAATGCGCGATGCCGCGAAACCGCCCATCAGCGCCTGGCGCACGCGCTCCGGATCGGCGCCCGAGCGTGCGGCGAACAGCAGTGCTTCGCCGACGGCTTCGATGTTCAGCGCGACGATGATCTGGTTCGCGACCTTGCAGGTCTGGCCCGCGCCGTTGTCGCCGACGAGCGTGATGTTCTTGCCCATCTTCTCGAACAGCGGCCTGGCGCGTTCGAACGCCTGCTCCGGGCCGCCGACCATGATCGTCAGCGTCGCTTCGCGAGCGCCGACTTCGCCGCCGGATACCGGCGCGTCGAGGTAGTCGCAGCCGAGCGCGTTGATCTGCTTCGCGAATTCCTGCGTGTCGAGCGGCGAGATCGAGCTCATGTCGATCACGAGCTTGCCGGCCGACAGGCCCTTCGCGACGCCGTCGTCGGCGAACAGCACGTTACGCACGTCCGGCGTGTCCGGCACCATCGAGATGATGATGTCGGCGTGCTGCGCGACTTCGGTCGAGTTCGCGACCACCTTCGCGCTGGCGCGCAGGTCGTCCGGCACCGGGAACGCACCGTTCACGACGAGCTGATGATCGCCCTTGAGCAGGTTGCGCGCCATGTGCGCGCCCATGATGCCGAGGCCGATGAAACCGATGGTTGCCATGTGAATGTCTCCTTGTAGGGGCGAAAGCGGAAAGGGGGATCTCAGGCGGCGCGACGCGCCGAGCCCGGCGCGCAGCCGGCGACGCGTTGCAGCCAGCCGAGCCCTTCCGTCGTGGTGGTGCGGGGCTTGTATTCGCAGCCGACGTAGCCGGCATAGCCGAGCCGGTCGAGCAGCGCGAACAGGAACGCGTAGTTGATCTCGCCCGTGCCCGGCTCGTTGCGGCCCGGGTTGTCCGCGAGCTGGACGTGGCCGATCGACGCGAGATTGCGTTCGATCGTCGCGGCCAGTTCGCCTTCCATGCGCTGCATGTGATAGATGTCGTACTGCAGGAACAGGTTGTCCGAGCCGACCGCGCGGATTACGTCGAGCCCTTCGGACGAGCGGTTCAGCGCGAAGCCCGGGATGTCGAAGCTGTTGCACGGCTCGACCAGCAGGCGGATGCCTTCGCGCTTCAGTGCGTCGGCGGCGAAGCGCAGGTTGTCGACGATCGTGACGAACGTCTTGTCGCGCGCCGTGCTCGCCGACGGGATGCCGACCAGGCAGTTCAGTTGCGGCACCTTCAGCGCCTTCGCATACTCGATCGCACGGCCGACGCCTTCCTGGAATTCGCCGACGCGATCGGGCAGGCACGCGATACCTCGCTCGCCCTGATCCCAGTTGCCGGCGGGCAGGTTGTGCAGCACGAGGCGCAGGCGGTGCGTCTCGAGCCGCTCGGCGAGCGCTTCTTTCGCGTACGGGTACGGGAACAGGAACTCGACGGCGTCGAAGCCCGCGTCCGCGGCCGCCTTGAAGCGGTCGAGAAACGGCACTTCGTTGAACAGCATGGTCAGGTTTGCAGCAAACTTCGGCATGAGCTAAGCCTCTTCGGTCGGTCAGTCAAAAAATGGCGTGCGGATCAGTCGAGCGTCGAGATCGCGGTCGGTGCGTGCTCGGCCTTCTCGGCGAGTTCCTCGAACTCGTTGATCGCGTCGATTTCGGTACCCATCGAGATGTTCGTCACACGCTCGAGGATCACTTCGACGACCACCGGCACGCTGAACTCTTCCGCGAGCGTTTGCGCCTGGCGCAACGCCGGCTCGATCTCTTCCGGCTTGAACACGCGCAGCGCCTTGCAGCCGAGGCCTTCGGCGACCGCCACGTGATCGACGCCATAGCCGTTCAGCTCCGGTGCGTTGACGTTGTCGAACGCGAGCTGCACGCAGTAGTCCATGTCGAACGCGCGCTGTGCCTGGCGAATCAGGCCGAGGTACGAGTTGTTCACGACGACGTGCACGTACGGCAGCTTGAATTGCGCGCCGGCGGCCAGTTCCTCGATCATGAACTGGAAGTCGTAGTCGCCCGACAGCGCGACGATCGGACGGCGCGGATCAGCCGCACGCACGCCGAGCGCGGCGGGGATCGTCCAGCCGAGCGGGCCGGCCTGGCCGCAGTTGATCCAGTTGCGGGCCTTGAACACGTGCAGGAACTGCGCGGCGGCGATCTGCGACAGGCCGATCGTGCTGACGTAGCAGGTATCGCGGCCGAACACCTTGTTCATCTCTTCGTACACGCGCTGCGGCTTGACCGGCACGTTGTCGAAGTGGGTCTTGCGCTGCAGCGTGCGCTTGCGTTGCTGGCATTCCGAGACCCATGCGCTGCGGTCCTTCAGCTTGCCGGCTGCCTTCCATTCCTGCGCAACCGCGACGAACAGCTCGAGTGCGGCCTTCGCGTCGGACACGATGCCGAGATCCGGGCCGAACACGCGGCCGATCTGTGTCGGTTCGATGTCGACGTGCACGAACTTGCGGCCCTTCGTGTAGACCTCGACGCTGCCCGTGTGGCGGTTCGCCCAGCGGTTGCCGATGCCGAGCACGAAGTCGGACGCGAGCATCGTCGCGTTGCCGTAGCGGTGCGACGTCTGCAGGCCGACCATGCCGGCCATCAGCGGGTGGTCGTCGGCAATCGCGCCCCACGACATCAGCGTCGGGATTACCGGCACGCCGATCGTTTCGGCGAACTGCACGAGCAGGTCTTCGGCTGCCGCGTTGAGCACGCCGCCGCCCGACACGATCAGCGGCTTGTCCGCGTCGTTGAGCATCGCGAGCGCCTTCTCGATCTGCGCGCGGGTGGCCGCGGGCTTGTAGACCGGCAGCGGTTCGTACGTGTCGATGTCGAATTCGATCTCGGCGAGCTGCACGTCGATCGGCAGGTCGACCAGCACCGGGCCCGGACGGCCCGAGCGCATCAGGTGGAAGGCCTGCTGGAACACGCGCGGCACGAGTGCCGGCTCGCGGACGGTAACGGCCCACTTGGTGACGGGCTTCGCGATCGACTCGATGTCGACGGCCTGGAAGTCTTCCTTGTACAGGCGTGCACGCGGTGCCTGGCCCGTGATCGCGAGGATCGGAATCGAGTCGGCCGACGCGGAGTAGAGGCCGGTGATCATGTCGGTGCCGGCGGGGCCCGACGTGCCGATGCACACGCCGATGTTGCCGGGGGCGGCACGCGTGAAGCCTTCGGCCATGTGCGACGCGCCTTCGACGTGGCGGGCCAGCACGTGGCTGATGCCGCCCGACTTGCGCATCGCGGAATAGAACGGGTTGATTGCTGCGCCCGGCACGCCGAACGCGGTCTGGATGCCTTCCTTCTCGAGCACGAGTACGGCTGCGTCGACGGCTCTCATCTTGGCCATGAATGTCTCCTTGGATAGTTGAATCTTGCGAATCGGTCTGTTGGGAACACTTTAGGGACGCAGGAAAGGTTTGATAAGATCAGCCGAAGTCGCTTATTTCGAAACTAAAAGTATGGAATGACGGCCGGACGGGGCTGCCCGCCGGTGCCGAAGCCGGGACGGAGACAGAAGATGGATCGTTTCAAGCAGATCGAGACGTTCGTGCGGGTCGCGGACGCGGGCAGCCTCGCGGCGGCGGCGCTCGAGGAGGGCGTGTCGCCGGTGGTGCTCGGGCGGCGCATCGACGCGCTCGAGAAGCGCCTCGGCGTGAAGCTGATGTACCGCTCGACGCGGCGGCTGGTGGTCAGCGAGGAGGGTGCCGCGTTCCTCGAGCGTTGCCGCGGGCTGCTGTCCGAATGGGGCCAGGCCGAGAACGAGCTGGCCGCCGGGCGGCGCGCGGTCAGCGGGCACCTGATCGTGTCCGCGCCGGCCGCGTTCGGCCGCAAGCACGTCGCGCCGCACGCGCCCGGTTTTCTCGTCGGCAAGCCGGAAATGCAGCTGTCGTTCAACCTGACCGACCGCGTCGTCGATCTCGTGCGCGAAGGCTACGATCTGTCGATCCGGATCGGCGGCTCGGTCGATCCGAACTTCGTCGCGGTGAAGCTCGCGTCGAACCGGCGCGTCGTGTGCGGCACCCCCGACTATTTCCGCAAGCACGGCCGGCCGAAGTCGCTCGACGATCTGCTCAGGCACAACTGTCTCGCGTTCAATCTGCAGGGCGGCCAGAATCGCGGCTGGTATTTCCAGCGCCACGGCAAGATCGTGACGATGCGCGTGGCCGGCAATCTCGACTGCAACGACGGCGAACTGCTGCATCGCTGGGTGGCCGAGAGCCTCGGGCTCGGCTGGCGCTCGACCTGGGAAATCGCCGCGCAGCTCGAAACCGGCGAACTCGAGACCGTGCTCGACGACTACGCGCTGCCCGACTACGACATCCTCGCGGTCTATCCGCAGCAGCGCTACGTGCCCGCGCGCGTGCGCTACTTCATCGATTACCTGCGCGAAGCGTATGCGCGCCCCGGCTACTGGAGCAGCACGCCGTAACGGCCGCGGCACGTCCCGGCTTTTTTGCGTTTCATCGGCGGTAAGCGGGAATAAACTCGACGCAGCGGCGGTAAGGTCATCGAGTGTGCACGCTGCCGGTCTGTCCGGGCGCCGTGCGCGAGATCGGACGCGACATCGCACGCGAGACGGGCGCGGCTTCGGCCGCCGGGACCAGGGAGGCCATGTGGGGCAAGCCGGACAGGCGATCGACGAGCGGGCTGGGGACGACGCGCGCGCGCGCGGCGAGCGGTTTCGCGCGCTGGTGCTGCCGCATCTCGACGCCGCGTACAACCTGGCGCGCTGGCTGAGCGGCAATGCCGGCGACGCGGACGACGTGGTCCAGGACGCGTGCATGCGCGCGCTGCGCTTCGTCGACTCGTGTCGCGGCGACAACGCGCGGCCATGGCTCCTGACGATCGTGCGCCACACCTGGTACACCGAGTGGCGCCGTCGCACCCACGCGCACGAGGTCGCGCTGCCCGACACGCTCGACGACACCGAGGTGCCCGACGACTGGCAGCCGGCGACGGAGGATCCGCTGGCGCACCTGCTGCGCGGCGAGAACGTGCGGCGGGTGAATGCGGCGCTTGCGAAGCTGCCGTCCGAATATCGCGAGGTGCTGGTGTTGCGCGAAATGGAGGATTTGAGCTACCGCGAGATCGCGGCGATCGCCGACGTGCCGGTCGGCACCGTGATGTCGCGGCTTGCGCGCGGGCGGCGCCGGCTGGCCGCGCTGCTGGGGGACACGCCGGCGCCTGCGTCCGGGACGGCCGCTGGGCGTGCGTCGACGGGCGGAACCGCATCGGAGGCGATCGATGGACTGTAACGAAGCGCGCGCATTGCTGGACGCGGACGTCGACCGCGAGCTGTCGGCGCCCGATGCGTTGCGCGTCCAGCGGCATGTCGAAGGGTGCGATGCGTGCCGTCGCGAACGCGAGCGGATCGTCGCGCTGGGGCGGGCCGTGCGGCAGGCCGACTATCACCGCGCGCCGGATGCGCTGCGCGCGAGCATCCTCGCGGGGCTGCCGGCGGCAGGCGGCGAGACGGGCCGGGAGCACGGGGCCGCCCGCGCGGAACCGGAACCGGAGCCGGACGGCGCAGCGGCTCGGCCGCGGCCTCGACCCAACGGTCGCCGCTGGTTCCCGTGGCCGGCCGGGCGCGGTGTATCGGCGCGTCCGGGCCCTGCCGGGCCGGGGCCGCGCGTCACGGCGCTGCCGGGGCTCGGTTGGGGCGTGGCGCTGGTGGTCGCGCTCGCCGCGACGGCCGGCATGGCGTTGTCCGCCCGCCACGCGGAAACCGGCCAGACGGTCGACGAACTGGTCGCGAGCCATGTGCGGGCCGGCCTGTCCGCGCGCGACATCGACGTGATTTCGACCGACCGGCATACGGTCAAGCCATGGTTCAACGGCCGGCTCGACTATGCGCCGCCGGTCGAGGACCTGTCGGCGAGCGGCTTCCCGCTTGCGGGCGGTCGCCTCGACTACGTCGGGCGGCGTCGCGTCGCGGTGCTCGTCTACCGCTACCGGCAGCACGTGATCGACGTGTACGTGCGGCCGGCAGGAGAAGGGCGGGCGGCCGCGCCGTACGCGACCGTGTCGCAGGGCTACGCGCTCGACCGCTGGGATGCGGCCGGAATGACGTGGTGGGCCGTGACCGACGCGGAGCCGTCGGCGCTTGCCGCGTTCCGGACCGCGCTCGACGCGCGGCTTGGCGGGGCGCGCAGCGAATGACGCCGGACCGGCCGCGTCGGCGCTGCGCTGCGCGCATCGCGCTCCGTCCCCGATTCTGGCCGGGCGTGCGGGGGGCGGGTGTCAGCCGGCGGCACCCGTCAAGTCGTTGAAAACATGGCCGAATCCGGTCGAAAACTGTCGATCGGTGTTGCATGCACCCTGTATCCGGGTTAGAATCTTCGGCTTCTCACTTGCCACACCGGTTCAGACGCCCGGGTGGCTTCAATCCACAAGGAGTGTGTAATGCGTCATTACGAAATCGTATTCATCGTGCACCCCGATCAGAGCGAGCAAGTGCCCGCGATGATCGAGCGTTACAAGACCACGATCACGACGCACGGCGGCCAGGTCCACCGTGTCGAAGACTGGGGCCGTCGCCAGCTGGCCTACATGATCGAGAAACTCGCGAAGGCTCACTACGTCTGCATGAACATCGAGTGCGACCAGACGACGCTCGACGAACTCGAACACGCGTTCAAGTTCAACGACGCCGTGCTGCGTCACCTCATCGTCAAGATGAAGAAGGCCGAGACCGGCCCGTCGCCGATGATGAAGGAAGTTCAGCGCGAAGAAGCCAAGAAGGCGGCTGCAGCTCAGCCGACCGAAGCGCAGGCTTAAGTTCGTCACGTATTAAGCCATCAAGGAGCGCGGCACTCACGTGAACAGATTGCAATTGACGGCGAGCGTCGTCGAACGCGCACCGGTGCGATATACGCCGGCGGGTGTTCCGATCGCAAGCGCCACATTGCATCACCGCACGGAAGTCGTCGAAGCAGGCATTCCCCGTCAGGTCGAGATGACGATCGACGCGGTGGCGGCCGGTGAGGCGAGCGGCAAGCTGGAAAGTCGTGAAATGGGCGTCGAAACGCTGTTCACGGGCTTCCTGGCAAAGAAAAGCCGCAACGCGAGAACCTTGGTGTTTCACATCACAGCATTGCAGGACATTGGAAAGGACTGAAATCATGCCCCGCCCGACTGGTAAGAAATTCGACAAGCGTCGTCAGCAACAAAACCCGCTCTTCAAGCGCAAGAAGTTCTGCCGTTTCACGGCTGCCGGCGTCGAGCAGATCGACTACAAGGACACGGAAACGCTGAAGGACTTCATCGGCGAAAACGGCAAGATCACGCCGGCTCGTCTGACGGGTACGAAGGCGCACTATCAGCGTCAGCTGGATACGGCCATCAAGCGTGCGCGTTTCCTCGCGCTGCTGCCGTACACCGATCAGCACAAGGCGTAATCAGGCGACGCAATAAGGAGAATTCGAATGCAAATCATTCTGTTGGAAAAAGTCGCCAATCTGGGCAACCTCGGCGATATCGTCAAGGTCAAGGACGGTTACGCTCGCAACTTCCTGATCCCGAACCGCAAGGCTCGCCGTGCAACGAAGGAAGCGATCGCCGAATTCGAAGTTCGCCGTGCTGAACTCGAAAAGATCGCCGCTGAAAAGCTGGCAGCATCGCAGGCAGTCGGCGAGAAGCTGAACGGCCAGTCGTTCGAAATCACGCAGAAGTCGGGCGTTGACGGCCGTCTGTTCGGCTCGGTCACGAACGGCGACGTCGCGGACCTGCTGAAGAAGGCAGGCTACGAAGTCGAGAAGCTGCAAGTTCGCATGCCGGAAGGCCCGCTGAAGATGATCGGCGAGCACGTCGTCCAGGTCGCGCTGCACACGGACGTCGTCGTCGACGTCACGATCAACGTGATCGGCGACCACGCGTAAGCGTACGCAAGCTTTCCGGGCGGCTTCCGCCGTCCGGACAAGGGCAGGCGCCCGGGCAACCGGGGCCTGCCTTTTTTATTGCCTGCTCGCCGGCGACGGCCTTTCTCTGGCGTCGTCGTAGGTTATTCGCGATAATCCCAACCCATGAACGCGCCGCAAGATCCCCAAATCGAATCGCTGAAAGTCCCTCCGCACTCGGTCGAAGCCGAGCAGTCGGTGCTCGGCGGCCTGCTGCTCGACAACGCGGCCTGGGACCGGATTGCCGACTTCCTGTCTCAGGGCGATTTCTACCGCTACGACCACCGGATCATCTACGAGCACATCGGCCGCCTGATCGCGTCGACGCGCCCGGCCGACGTCGTGACCGTGTACGAAGCGCTGACCACGTCCGGCAAGGCCGACGACGTCGGCGGGCTCGCGTACCTGAACGCCCTCGCGCAGAACACGCCGAGCGCCGCGAACATCCGCCGCTATGCGGAAATCGTCCGCGACCGTGCGGTGCTGCGCCGGCTCGTGTCGGTCGCCGATGAAATCTCCGCCGACGCGTTCAATCCGCAGGGCAAGGAAGTCCGCCAGCTGCTCGACGAGGCCGAGTCGAAGGTGTTCTCGATCGCCGAAGAGGGCGCGCGCGGCAACCAGGGCTTCCTCGAGATCGGTCCGCTGCTCACGCAGGTCGTCGAGCGCATCGACACGCTGTACCACACCGCGAACCCGAGCGACGTCACGGGCACGCCGACGGGCTTCGTCGACCTCGACCGGATGACCTCCGGGATGCACGGTGGCGAACTGATCATCGTCGCAGGGCGCCCGTCGATGGGTAAGGCGCAGCCGCTCGACGCGCGTGTCAAGACACTGGGCGGCTGGAAGCGGATGGGGGAGCTGGCGGTCGGCGATGTGCTGGCGTCAGTCGACGGCGCGCCGTCGACCGTGACCGGTATCTACCCGCAGGGCGAGCGGCAGGTTTTCCGCGTCCGCTTCTCGGACGGCCGTTCAGCCGAGGCCTGTGACGAGCATTTGTGGTGCGTCAATTATCGGGAATGGAAGAAGCCGCGCATCCTGAGTACGGCGGAAATTCGCACGCTACTGACGCGCGAGCGCTACCGGAACCGTTTATGGATCGACATGACGAGCGGTGACTTCGGCCATGCGGATGCGCTTCCTGTCGATCCGTGGGTCCTTGGCGCACTGCTCGGCGACGGCTCACTCGGTGGCACGGCGGTGCGCTTCAGCGTCAAGGCCGAGGAGACGCTGGAGCGGATGCGCGCGCGGGTCGACGCGCCGCTCGAACTCGAACATGCGGGGCAGTACGACTGGCGAATCAAGCGCCGTCCGTCCGGGTTCGCGCCCCGGCCGGCGGTCAATCCACTGAAGGCGGCGCTCGAGATGCTTGGCATCTGGGGATGCACGCGCTACGACAAGTTCATTCCGCGCGTCTATCTCGATGCGGGCAAGGATGCCCGGCTCGACCTGTTGCGCGGGCTGCTCGACACCGACGGCTGGGTCGAATCGTGGGGCACGGTGCGTTACTCGACGGCCAGCCCTCAGCTTGCGCGCGACGTCCAGGAACTGGCGCGCTCGCTCGGCGCCTGGTGCCAAATTTCCGAAAAGGCGACCAGCTTCACGTCGCACGGCCAGCGCGTTGCCGGAGTGACGGCCTACGTGTGTACGATCAGCCACCCGGACCCTCAGAGCCTGTTCCTGTTCGAAGGCAAGCGCGAGCGGCTGACGACGGGCCGGACGCGCCGCAAGATGCCGGTGATCACGGGCATCGAGCCGTCGCGCCACACGGCCACGCAATGCATCTCGGTCTCGCATCCGTCGCGCCTGTACGTGACCGACGACTATGTCGTCACCCACAATACGGCGTTCTCGATGAACATCGGCGAATACGTCGCGGTCGAGTACGGGCTGCCGGTGGCGGTGTTCTCGATGGAAATGCCGGGCACCCAGCTCGTGATGCGTATGCTCGGCTCGATCGGCCGGCTCGACCAGCACCGGATGCGCACGGGCCGCCTGACGGACGAGGACTGGCCGAAGCTGACGCACGCGGTGCAGAAGATGAGCGAGGCGCAGCTCTTCATCGACGAGACGGGCGGCCTGAACCCGATGGAATTGCGCTCGCGCGCACGGCGGCTGGCGCGCCAGTGCGGCAAGCTCGGCCTGATCATCGTCGACTACCTGCAGCTGATGTCGGGTTCGTCGCAGGGCGAGAACCGCGCGACCGAAATCTCGGAAATCTCGCGATCGCTGAAGAGTCTGGCGAAGGAGCTGGACGTGCCGGTGATCGCGCTGTCGCAGCTGAACCGCGGTCTCGAGCAGCGTCCGAACAAGCGTCCGGTGATGTCCGATTTGCGCGAATCGGGCGCAATCGAACAGGACGCGGACGTGATCCTGTTCATTTATCGAGACGAGGTTTACAATCCCGACAGCCCGGACAAGGGAACGGCCGAGATCATCATCGGCAAGCAGCGTAACGGCCCGATCGGTCCCGTTCGGCTCACGTTCCTGGGGCAATACACGAAGTTCGACAACTTCGCGGGGGCGCAGACTTTCTACGGCGAGTAACGCTTCTTCGCCGGATGTAAACCGTTATTTCACCAAGCGTTGTATCCAATCCCGGCGCGCGCACATGCGCGCGTCGCGTCGCGACCTAAAACGGTACAATATCGCCCGTTTTCGTGACAGTCGTTTGACAATCTCTCAGGAATCCCATGTTCGGTCGATTCATGCCCACCGAGGGCAAGTTCTTTGAACTCTTCAACGCGCACGCGAAGCACATCGTTTCCGGTGGCCGCGAACTCGAACTGCTGATCGACAATCTCGCCGACGCCGAGATTCACAAGCAAAACGTGCAAACCGCCGAGAAGGCCGCTGACAAGCTGACGCATGAAGCGATCGATCTGCTGCACAAGACCTTCATCACGCCGCTCGATCGCGACGAGATCCACAAGCTGATCACGACGATGGACGACATCCTCGACCTGATGGAAGACGTCGCGACGGCCGTGTCGCTGTACGACGTCCGGTCCGTCACGTCCGAGGCGAGCCAGCTCGCGCACATCGTCACGCAGTCCGCGCAACACGTGCAGCAGGCGGTCGGGCTACTGTCCGACATGAAGCAGTCGGCGCAGATCCTCAAGCAGTGCGAGGAGATCGACCGCTGGGAATCGGAAGCCGATCGCGTGCTGCGCGCGGCGATGTCGAAGCTGTTCCGCGAGGAAGACGACGTGAAGACGCTCATCAAGCTGAAGGCGATCTACGAGCTGCTCGAAGAGATCACCGACAAGTGCGAGGACGTCGCGAACATCATCGAAGGCATCGTGCTGGAAAACGCCTGAGCGGACCACGATGCATTCGATACAACTCGCCCTATGGATGGTCGCGACGCTGGTGCTCGTCGCGCTCGTATTCGACTTCATGAACGGCTTCCACGACGCGGCGAACTCGATCGCCACCGTCGTGTCCACCGGGGTACTGAAGCCTCAGCAGGCCGTGGTGTTTGCGGCCGCGTTCAACGTCATCGCGTATTTCATCTTCCACCTGAAGGTCGCGCAGACCGTCGGCAAAGGCACGATCGATCCGGAGATCGTCGACCACTACGTCGTGTTCGGCGCGCTGGTCGGCGCGATCGGCTGGAACGTGATCACCTGGTACTACGGGATCCCGTCGAGCTCGTCGCATGCGCTGATCGGTGGCCTCGTCGGCGCGGCACTCGCGAAGTCCGGCTGGAGCGCGCTGAACATCGACGGTCTGCTGAAGACGATTGCGTTCATCTTCATTTCGCCGCTGCTCGGTTTCATCCTCGGTTCGCTGTTCATGCTCGGCGTGTCGTGGCTGTATTTCCGTACCGCGCCAAGCAAGGTCGACCGGCGTTTCCGCCGGCTCCAGCTGCTGTCGGCCGGGCTGTACAGCCTGGGCCACGGCGGTAACGACGCGCAGAAGACGATCGGTATCATCTGGATGCTGCTGATCGCGAGCGGCTACGCGTCGGCAACCGCAGATGCGCCGCCCGCGTGGGTGATCGGCGCGTGCTACCTGTCGATGGGTCTCGGCACGCTGTTCGGCGGCTGGCGCATCGTGCGCACGATGGGCCAGAAGATCACGAAGCTCAAGCCGGTCGGCGGTTTCTGTGCGGAAAGCGGCGGGGCGATCACGCTGTTCATCGCGTCGTTCCTCGGCATTCCCGTGTCGACCACGCACACGATTACCGGCGCGATCGTCGGTGTCGGTGCGACGCAGAAGCTGTCGGCCGTGCGCTGGGGCGTCGCCGGCAACATCGTGTGGGCGTGGGTGCTGACGCTGCCGGCAGCCGCGCTGTTCGCGGCCGGCGGATGGTGGCTCGGACACCGGATATTCTGATCCGGACGCTGCCGGATCGATACGCAATGCGCCGCAAACCGAAAGGTTGCGGCGCATTTTTCTTTTGACGGTTGGAAAAGGTGTGGCGATTGGCGGGGGCCGCTGCCAGGGGCAAATGAAGCGGCTAGTAACTGCCGTTCGCGAAGCGGGCTATCGGATCGTCCGCGGTGCCGGTGCGCGGGCTGACGGGCGCCGCTTGCGTCGATGCACGCAGGACCTGCACGGGCTCGATGTTGCGCGGCGATGGCGCGACCGCCGCGGGCGGCGGTTCCGTATCGAACGCGGCAGCCTGGGCGGCGGTCAGTGCGGTGGTCGGAATCTGCGTGCCGGTTTCGGTCGAGCCGGCCGGTGCCGCACTCGCCGTCATGGCGGTCATGTCGCCATGCGCGAGCGTTGCCTGCTGCTGCGCGGCCTGCATGCGCGGCGGCGGTTCGTACGAATCGGCGGCGGGCGCGGCTGCCGTGGCAACCGCCGTGGTTGCTACGACCGGAGCGGGCGCCAGCGCGACGTTGGCCTGAGTCGGCGCATCAGCCGGCTGCCGCGGAGCGGCGGCAGCGACGGCGGGGGCAGGCGCCGGTGCGTTGCGCCGCGCCTCGTAGGTCGGTGCATCGAACGGTGCGGGCGTCCCGCGCGGCGGCGCGACACGGCGAATGCCGTCGAAGCGCTTGGCCCAGTAAGGGTTCGTCAGGTAATCGAGCCGCACGGTGCCGCCGGTCGACGGCGCGTTGACGAAGCGCAGCTTGCCGACGTAGATGCCGACGTGCGAATGCGGGCGTCCGGTCGTGTTGAAGAAGATCAGGTCGCCGGGCGCGACCTGGTCGGGGTCGATCGACACGCCGCGGCTGCTCATGTCGGCGGTCGTGCGCGGCAGGTTCACGTCCGCCGCGCGGCCCATCACGTAGCGCACGAGCCCGCTGCAGTCGAAGCCGCTCGTCGGCGTGTTGCCGCCCCAGCGATACGGGACGCCGACGAGGCTCATCGCCTGGATCGAAATTTCTTCCTGGCCGACGCTGTGGTCGACGAATTTCGGGAAATTGGCGGGAGGCGGGAACGCGCGCGGCGTCGTGATCTTCATCCCGGAGGTGCGCGATGCCGACTGCGGCGGCACGCTGGAGCAGGCCGCGAGCAGTGAAACGACGGCAACGGGAACCCAGATTCGAAGCATGGCAAGGCGGACGGGCGCGACGCGCGCGTGAATCGTATGACAACAGACAGCCCCGATGGTAGACGTTCCGGCGGGGCTTAGGCAACCATTCCTGAGAATTTACTTGAAGTTTCGCGCGTAAGTGCGGTGCTTGCGTCGCGAAGCATCACCTCCGTTTCCGACCCCAAAATAAAAACGGCGCCCCGAAAAACGGAGCGCCGCATGGCGTCGGAGGCCGGCGAGAAGCCGGCAGGCGCGTTACAGGATGTCCGACGCGTAGTCGGCGAGCCGCGAGCGTTCGCCGCGCGCGAGCGTCACGTGGCCGCTGTGGCCCCAGCCCTTGAAGCGGTCGACGACGTAGGTCAGGCCCGAGCTGCCTTCGGTCAGGTAAGGCGTGTCGATCTGCGCGATGTTGCCAAGGCACACGATCTTCGTGCCGGGGCCCGCGCGCGTCACGAGCGTCTTCATCTGCTTCGGCGTCAGGTTCTGCGCTTCGTCGATGATCAGGTACTTGTCGACGAACGTGCGGCCGCGCATGAAGTTCATGCTCTTCACCTTCAGGCGCGAACGGATCAGTTCCTGCGTCGCCGCACGACCCCATTCGCCGGCTGCGTCGTCGGTCTTCTGCAGCACTTCGAGGTTGTCGTCGAATGCACCCATCCACGGCTGCATCTTCTCTTCCTCGGTACCGGGAAGGAAACCGATGTCCTCGCCAACGGGCACGGTCGCGCGCGTCACGATGATCTCGTTGTAGCGCTTGTCGTCGAGCACCTGCGCGAGGCCGGCCGCGAGCGCGACGAGCGTCTTGCCGGTGCCGGCCTGGCCGAGCAGCGTGACGAAGTCGATCTCGGGGTTCATCAGCAGGTTCAGCGCGAAGTTCTGCTCGCGGTTGCGCGCGGTGATGCCCCACACGTTGTTCTTGTGGTGGCTGTAGTCGCGCAGCGTCTGCAGCAGCGCCGTCTTGCCGTTCAGCTCGCGGACGATCGCGTGGAACGTCGGTTCGCCGTTCTGCGGCTCGAGATAGACGAACTCGTTGACGAGCATCGACGCGACGAGCGGGCCCGTCACGCGGTAGTACGTGGTGCCCGTCTTCGTGTCCTGCCAGCTCTCCATCCCCTTCGCGTGCTTGGTCCAGAAGTCCTGCGGCAGTTCGCGCACGCCGGTATAGAGGAGATCCTTGTCCTCGAGTACCTGGTCGTTGAAGTAGTCTTCCGCGGGCAGGCCGAGCGCATGCGCCTTGATCCGCATGTTGATGTCTTTCGACACCAGCACGACCTGACGGTCCGGGCGGTCGCGCTGCAGCGCACGCACCACGCCGAGGATCTGGTTGTCGGCCTTGCCTTCGGGCAGGCCTTCGACCGGCGCGATGTCGGCGAGCTTCGTCTGGAAGTACAGGCGCCCGAGTGCCTCGCGGCTGCCGAGGCGCGACAACGGAATGCCGGCCGAGATCGGGCCGCCGTCGGCGACCAGCGCGTCGAGCGTGCGGCTGACCTGACGTGCGTTGCGCGCGACTTCGGACATCCCCTTCTTGTGGTTGTCGAGTTCCTCGAGCGTCATCATCGGCAGATAGACGTCGTGTTCCTCGAAACGGAAGAGGCTGCTCGGGTCGTGCATCAGCACGTTGGTGTCGAGCACGAACAGCTTCTGCAGTTCGGCGTCGGCCGGCTTGCGGCTGCGCGACTTCGTCGCGGCGCCGGCATCGCGTGCGGGCGTTGCGGCCGGTTTCCCTGCGGCGGGCTTGTCGCTGCGTGCGACGACCGGCGCGGCGGGTGCCGCGGGGGCTGCCGGTTCGGCCGGCGCCTGCAACGGTTGCAGCAGTGCGGCGGTTTGCTTGGTCTTGCGGCCGCGTGCGGGTGTGCCCGCGGCTTCCTGCGCCGATGCCGCGACGGCGCGCAGCGGCGCGGCCGTGTTCGCGGCTTCGGTCATCGGTTGGGCCACGCTGGCCGGGCCATAGTCACCGGCTGTGGATGCGTCCCCTTCGGCGGATTTCTTCGCGGCTTTCGCGGGCCGCGCTTTCGCCTTGTATTCGTCGGGCGGCAGCAGGCTGCCGAGCTTGCTGGGGGGGGTAGGCAAAGGCATGGTGTCCCTCGGGAGGAATCGTGTCGCATGAAGTGCGCCGCTGATCGCATCCTGCGTGACGTAGACGCATGCAGTTTGCGCGCGGTGGCGCACAGGAATTTCGTCGAGCCGGTTCGCCTGAGTGTCGGTCAACTCCTTGACGAGGTGAGGGCCGGACCGAGAGCCGGCGCGCAGTCCATAAAAAAAGCCGCTGCCCCGTGGACCGGGACATGCGGCTCGGCTGAGACCGTCGTGATGCGCGTCAGGTGCCGGGAAGCATCGCAACGGGCACCGGCGCAGCTACGAGAAATATGGGGCGAACTGGCATTCATTGCGGCCCAATATAGCGCGGCTCAAAGCGCTTGTACAGCACTTAGCACGTCGTCCACATGACCGGGCACCTTGATGCCGCGCCATGCGTGGCGCAGCACGCCGTCGGCGTCGATCAGGAACGTCGAGCGCTCGATTCCGCGCACTTCCTTGCCATACATTTTCTTCATCTTGATGACATCGAACAGCGCGCACAGTGCTTCGTCGGCATCGGAAATCAGCGGGAACGGCAGTTCGAGCTTGGCCTTGAAATTGTCATGCGAGCGCAGGCTGTCGCGCGACACGCCGATCACTTCGGCGCCGGCCTTCTTGAACTTCGGATAGAGATCGCGGAACTGCAGGCCTTCGGTCGTGCAGCCCGGCGTGTTGTCCTTCGGATAGAAATACAGGACGAGCTTCTTGCCCTTCAGGCCGGACAGCGAAATGTCGCCGCCCGTGGCCGGTGCGGTGAAATCGGGAACTTGACGGTCAACTTCGACGGACACGTGTTTCTCCTGTTGTTATGGAAAGGCGCCGCTCGGGCGGCGCGGTTCGGCGGGGCGTCGCGGCGGCACGCCGCAAGGGCAGGGCAGGCGGCGCGCCAGCGCACGCGAACTCAGTCGGGCTGGACGATCAGTTCGCCGGAGCGGCCGGGGATTTCGCCCCACGTGACAGGGTACGATGGCAGCGAGTCGCGGTCCAGCGTCGCGTGGTAATCGCCCATCGTCGCAAACGTATGGCCCTGTGCGCGCCAGCCGGCGAGCAGTTGCTCGAACACCGGCGCGAGCTTCTGGCCTTCCAGTTCCGCATGCAGCGTGAACACCTGGTCGTGCGGATTGGTTTCCGTGAACTTCAGGATGTGCGCGGCGACGTTGTGCGTGTCGATGCCGTCGATGCCGAGCACTTCGTCGAGCGTCGGCAGCGTGGTCGGCATCTGCACGTGCGACAGCGTGCAGCCACCGACCACGGGCAGGTACGGCGAATGGCCGCGACCGTCGGATGCGTAGCGCATCCCCCATGCGTCGATCTGCTCGAACGCTGAGTCGTTCATCTGCCAGCCGGCCGCGCCGTGCGTGACGGGCGGTGCGCCGAAGACGTCGACGAAGCGCGCGTGGCTCTTCTGCATTTCACGCGCGGTCCAGTCGCGATCGCGCACGCGCACGTTGTCCTGCCAGTACACGTGGTCCCACGTATGGATCCCGCATTCGAAGCCGGCTTCGTGGATCGCGCGCATGTCGGCGATCGCGCGGCGGCCGATGTCGGGGCCCGGCAGCAGCACGCCGTACATCAGCTGCTTCACGCCGTAATGCTCGACCACCGACGTGCGCGACACCTTCTTCAGGAAGCCCGGGCGGAACACGCGCCGCAGCGCCCAGCCCGTGTGATCGGGCCCGAGGCTGAAGAGAAAGGTCGCGCGCGCATTGAAGCGGTCGAAGATGCGCGCGAGGTTCGGCACGCCTTCGCGCGTGCCGCGCAGCGTGTCGACGTCGATCTTGAGGACGATACGAGCCAAGCGAGCGTCCCGTCAGTTCTGCTGCTCGACCAGCGCGCGCGCATCGGCGACATGGCCGCGATACGCTTCGAAGATCTTGCGCAGCGCGTCGTCGAACGTCGATTGCGGCGCCCATGCGAGCTCCTGCATCGTGTTGTCGATCTTCGGCACGCGGTTCTGCACGTCCTGGTAGCCGTTGCCGTAGTACGCGCCCGACGTCGTTTCGACGAGCTTCACGTTCTTCGCGGAGTCGGCGTATTCCGGGAATTCGGCGGCCAGTTCGAGCATCTTGTGCGCGAGCTCGCGAACCGAGAAGTTATTCTTCGGATTCCCGATGTTGTAGATCTTGCCCGACGCGACGCCGTTCTTGTTGTCGATGATCTTCATCAGCGCGCTGATGCCGTCGTCGATGTCGGTGAACGCGCGCTTCTGTGAGCCGCCGTCGACGAGGCTGATGTTCTCGCCGCGCACGATGTGGCCGAGGAACTGCGTGACGACGCGCGAGCTGCCTTCCTTCGGCGTGTAGATCGAGTCGAGGCCCGGGCCGATCCAGTTGAACGGGCGGAACAGCGTGAAGTTCAGGCCTTCCATCCCGTAGCCCCAGATCACGCGGTCCATCAGCTGCTTCGAGCACGCGTAGATCCAGCGCGGCTTGTTGATCGGGCCGTAGGTGAGCGCCGAGGCGTCCGGGTCGAACTGCTCGTCCGAGCACATGCCGTAAACCTCGGAGGTCGACGGGAACACCAGGTGCTTGCCGTACTTGACGGCCGAACGCACGATCGGCAGGTTCGCCTCGAAGTCGAGCTCGAACACGCGCAGCGGCTGCTGGACGTAGGTCGCGGGCGTCGCGATCGCGACGAGCGGCAGGATCACGTCGCACTTCTTCACGTGATACTCGACCCACTCCTTGTTGATCGTGATGTCGCCTTCGAAGAAGTGCATCCGCTCGTGGTTGACGAGGTCGCCAAGCCGATCGGTCTGCATGTCCATGCCGAACACTTCCCAATCGGTGGTTTCAAGAATGCGCTTCGACAGGTGATGGCCGATGAAGCCGTTCACACCCAGGATCAGGACTTTTTTTGCTTTCATGAATGACGGGAAGAATGAATGAACTGCGCGAATTCCGCGGGCGTCACGACGGTTTCGCTGCCGTCGCGCTGCTGCCACAGCTCGAGAATGGATAGGGCGCGGCTGTCGCCGCAGACGCCGAATAGCGCATTATCGCTTACGTGCAGGCCGGGCGGCAAATCCGCCGCGGCCGTGGCGGCGGCGCTGCCGGGCGCCGCGAGGCGCGCGCGGGCGATCACGAAACGCGCGCCGCCGGCGTCGGTGAACGCACCCGGATACGGAGGGGCGACCGCGCGCACCAGGTTGTAGACCTGCGCGGCCGGCTTCGACCAGTCGATGCGGCCGTCTTCCGGCTTGCGGCCGCCATAGTAGCTGCCGCTCGCGAGATCGTTCGGCAGATGCGGCGCATCGCCCGCGAGCAGCGCGGGCAGCACGCGCCAGAGGGTCTGTTCGGCGGCGACCGTGACCTTGTCGAACACCTGCGTGGCCGTATCGTCCGGCAGGATCGGCACCGCGGTCTGGCCGATGATTGCGCCGGCGTCCGGCTTCGCGGCCATCTCGTGCAGCGTCGCGCCGGTTTCCGTCTCGCCGTTCAGCACCGCCCAGTTGGTCGGTACCCGACCCCGGTATTTCGGCAGCAGCGAGCCGTGCATGTTGAACGCGCCGCGCGGCGCGATCGCGAGCAGGTCCACCGGCAGCATGTGGCGGTAGTAGAACGAGAAGATGAAGTCCGGCTGCGCGTCGGACACCGCGCGGCGCAGCGCCGGATCGGCGGGGTCGGCCGGCGTGACGACCGGGATTCCGTGCTCGGCGGCGACGGACGCGACGCTGCCGAACCAGATGTTCTCGTTCGGGTTGTCCTCGTGCGTGACGACGAGCGCGACGTCGACGCCGCGCGCGAGCAGCACCTGCAGGCAGCGCACGCCGACGTTGTGATACGCGAAGACGACGGCGCGCGGTTTCATTGCGCGGCCCCCGTGCGGTTGGCGCCGCCCGGCACCGCCGGCACGCCTTCGTGCTGTTCGAGCACGGCCTGGATCAGGTAGCGCGGCCGTGCACGCACCTGCTGGTAGATGCGGCCGACGTATTCGCCGAGCAGGCCGAGCGCGAAGATGATCACGCCGAGCAGGAAGAACGTGATCGCGAACAGCGTGAACACGCCTTGCACTTCCGCGCCGACGATGAAGCGGCGTACCAGCAGCAGCACGAACAGCGCGGCGGAGCCGAGCGACAGGATCACGCCGATGAACGACAGCCACTGCAGCGGCACGACCGAGAAGCCCGTCACGAGGTCGAAGTTCAGCCGGATCAGGCTGTACAGCGAGTACTTCGACTCGCCCGCGAAGCGCTCCTCGTGCGCGACCTCGATTTCGGTCGGTTTCTGCGCGAACGTGTAGGCCAGCGCGGGGATGAACGTGTTGACTTCGCCGCACACGTTGATCGTGTCGATGATGCGGCGGCTGTACGCGCGCAGCATGCAGCCCTGGTCGGTCATCTTGATCCGCGTGATGCGCTCGCGCAGCCGGTTCATCACCTGCGATGCCTTGCGCCGCCACAGGCTGTCCTGGCGCTGCTGGCGGATCGAGCCGACGTAGTCGTAGCCCTCGCGCATCTTCGTGATCAGCTTGCCGATTTCCTCGGGCGGGTTCTGCAGGTCGGCGTCGAGCGTGACGACGATTTCGCCGCGCGACTGCGCGAAGCCGGCGAGAATCGCCATGTGCTGGCCGTAGTTGCCGTTGAGCAGCACGACGCGCGTCGTGTCCGGGCGCACGTGGAACTGGTCTGCCAGCATCGCGGCCGAGCGGTCGCGGCTGCCGTCGTTGATCAGGATCACTTCGTACGACGTGCCGAGTGCGTCGAGTGCCGGGTATAGCCGCGCGAACAGCGCAGCCAGGCCGTCTTCCTCGTTGTACACGGGGATGATGACCGATACCTCCGGGTTCGCGGCGCCCGGATGCCCGGCGCGTGCTTCAAGGTGATTCATGTACGCTTATTTTCCGTATTGTTCGCAAATCTGGTTGAGGGCGTCGGCTACGCGACGCACGTCGTCTTCCGTCATCTGCGTGAAGAGCGGCAGCGTGACGGTCGATGCGCCGTACCGTTCGGCGTGGGGGAACATGCCCTCCTTGAAGCCGCGTGCACGATACAGCGTGAAGAGATGGATGGCCGGGTAGTGGACGCCGGTGCCGATGCCGCGCGCCTTCATCTGCGCCATGAAATCGGCGCGCGAGATCGACAGCCGGTCGAGCGGCAGCGTGACCTGGAACATGTGCCAGTTGCTGTTCTCGAAGTCGGCGACGGGCAGGCCGAGCCCGAGCTTCACGGCCGGGCCGCCGTCGAGCGCGGCGAAATACGCGCGCGCGAGCGCACGGCGCTGCGCGGTGAAGCGCTCGAGGTGCGGCAGCTGGCCGAGGCCGACGCGCGCGGCGACGTCGGTCAGGTTGTACTTCCCGCCGAGCACGTCGCAGTCCATCCCGTCGAAGCCGGTGCGCGTGATGCCCTGCAGCCGGTACTTCTGCGCGAGGGTCGCTTCGTCCTCGTCGTTCAGCACGAGCGCGCCGCCCTCGATCGTCGTCAGGTTCTTGTTCGCGTGGAAACTGAACGACACGATGTCGCCGAACGCGCCGATGCGCTTGCCTTTCCACGACGAGCCGAGCGCCTGCGCGGCGTCCTCGATCACGCGCAGGTTGTGCGCGCGGGCGATCGCGTACAGGCGGTCCATGTCGACCGGCAGGCCTGACAGGTAGACCGGGATGATCGCCTTCGTGCGCGGCGTGATCGCCTGCTCGAGCTTGTCGAGGTCGATGTTGCGCGTGACGGGATCGATGTCGGCGAACACGGGCGTCGCGCCGGTCTCGATGATCACGTTGCTGGTCGACACCCACGACGCCGGCGTCGTGATCACTTCGTCGCCGGGGCCGACGCCCGCGATGCGCAGGCCGATCTCGAGCGTGCAGGTGCCGGAATTGAACACCCGGACCGGGCGGCCGCCGCAATACTCGGACAGCGCGGCTTCGAACTTCTGGCTCTGCGGGCCGGTGGTGATCCAGCCCGAGCGCAGCACGTCGACGACGCCCTGGATGGTTTCCTCATCGATCTCGGGGCGGGTGAACGGCAGAAACGGAGCAGTAGTCTGGCTCATGAACGCGTTGGCCTGTAATGGCGTGTAATAAAAGGGTCGGGCGGTCCGGCCCGAAACCGGCATTAAACACCGGTTGGCGGATTCGTACCGTGATTTTTTGTAGGCGGGCACTTAATGCATGCCGGGCCCGCCACGCACGCTCAACTGCGCGCGATCACGAACACGCCGACCAGGATGATGCCGATGCCGATGAGCCGCTGGACCGACAGCACTTCGCCGAACAGATACCAGGCGGCGAACGCGTTGACCACGTAGCCGAGCGACAGCATCGGGTACGCGATCGACACGTCGACGCGCGACAGCCCGAGAATCCATACGACGACGCTCAGCACGTAGCAGCCGAGGCCGCCGATGATCGGCAGCTGGGTCGCGATCTTCAGGCCGACCGGAATGATGTTCGCACGGCTGAATTCGAAGTGTCCAACGGCGTTGACGCCGGCTTTCAGCAGAAGTTGCGCACCGGCGTTGAGCATCACGCCGGTGATGATGCAGACGAATGAAACGGGATTCATGCGGCGGGCGTCGTTACGATTGCGGTTTCTCGACGATCACGCGGCGGTTGTCGCGCGCGATCACGCGCATCGGCACGCCTTGCTTGACCAGCGTGTCGTACTGGCCGGGCGGCATGATCGCGAGCGCATGGGTTTCCTGGTTCCAGCGCACGATCCATTGGTCGACGGTCGGAATCCACTTGTCCGGCTCGACCGAGATGCCGAACGCGAGCTCGTCCTGGCGCTGGACCATGATCGTCGTGTGGCCCATATAGAACGGGAACGTGTGATCGAGCATCTCGATCGAGTAGAACGGCGTGTCGGGCGGCAGCTTCGCCAGTTCGGCGCGCACGGCGGGCGCGAGCAGGGCGCCCGAGCTGTAGCGGCCGAATTCGTCGTGACCGGTGCCGCCGATCGTGCCGAACGCGAGCCAGGCGGCGCCGAACACGGTGATCGCGGCCGCGACGCCCACGCGGCGGTTCAGCCATGCGGCCGCGAGCGTCAGCGCGACCGCCACCGCGAGGCCTGCGTACAGCCACATCTGGAACGCGCGGTACAGCGCGTTCGGCGTGCGTGCGTCGCCCAGGTACGCGAGCGAGATGAGCCCGAAGGCCGCGACGACCATGAACACGAGGTAGCCGAGCAGGTGACGGCGGAACCGGTCGGCGCTCAGCAGCGGCAGGTATGCGCCGATCATCAGCGCGAGCGCCGGCGCGACCGGCAGCACGTACGAGATCAGCTTCGAATGCGATGCGCTGAAGAACAGGAAGATGAACGCGCTCCAGATCAGCAGCACGAGCATCGGCGAGAAGCCGTTCGGCTGACGCGGCATGCGCAGCGCATGGCGGATGCTCTGCCACGCGACCGACAGCCACGGCAGGAAGCCGACCAGCAGCACCGGCACGAAGTAGTAGACCGGGCCCGGGCGGTTCTGGTCCGGGGTCAGGTAGCGGCGGAACTGCTGGACGATGAAGAAGAAGTTGAAGAACTCGGGATTGCGTTGCTGGACGAGCACGAACCACGGCGTGACGATCGCGAAGAAGATCACGAGGCCGCTTACCAGGTACAGGCGCTTCCACAGCGCCCAGTCGCGGGCGATCAGCGTATAGAGCACCAGCACGGCACCGGGCAGGATCAGGCCGACGAGGCCCTTGGACAGCACGGCGAACGCCATCGCGGCCCAGCATGTCCACATCCAGCCGCGCACCGCGCCCGCGCGCAGCCCGGGCCGCTGCGCGAGCAACAGCGCGCACAGCGACAGCGCCATCCAGAACGCGAGCCCCATGTCGAGCGCGTTGAAGTGGCCCATCAGGTTCCAGTACGGCGAGCACGCGAGCACGACGGCCGCGAGGAAGCCGGACAGCGGGTTGAACAGGCGCGCGCCGGTGAAGCCGACCAGCAGCACGCCGGCGAAGCTGGCGAGGCCCGTGTAGAGGCGCGCCTGCCATTCGCCGATGCCGAACCACGCGAACGTCAGCGCGTTCAGCCAGGTCTGCAGCGGTGGCTTCTCGAAGTACTTGTAGCCGTTGTAGCGCGGCGTGATCCAGTCGCCGGTGACGAACATTTCCCGTGCCATCTCCGCATAGCGGCCTTCGTCGCTCGGGATCAGGTGGCGCAGCCCGAGCGGCGCGAACCAGACGATCGCGAGCGCGACGAGCAGGAGGACGAGCGTGATGCGATTGAGCGGTAGCCTCGACGGCGTATCGTTCATGGATTTTCAGCCTGTTGGTTGTTGTGAGCGCCGCCGGCAGGTCGTGCCGGGGGCAGGCGGCTTGCCGGTCATCGATCCGGGGATCGACCCGGTGCGCTGGCCCGAGTTTTACCGTATCGGGGATTAACGTTCAATTAAGAGCGCGGCGGCGACTTTGCGGCCCTCGGCCATCAGGATGTTGTAGGTGCGGCACGCAGCCTGGAAATCCATCGTCTCGACGCCGATCCGCTTGGCCGTGAGTGCGGCCACGAGCCGCGGGTGCGGGAAGCGCAGCCGCGCACCGCTGCCGAAAATCACGAGTTCGGGCGCCGGGTCGAGCAGCATCGCGAAATGCTCGGGCGCGAGCGCGTCGAACGACGACACGGGCCAGTCCCGTACCGGTGCGCCGGGCAGTACGATGACGCTCCCTTCGTGGCGTTGGAGGTTGACGTCGACATAATCGGGGCCGTAGCCGGTGACGGTGTTGAGCGCGCCGCTCGCGTCCTGGTGCAGTTTCAAATCGGTATTCCGCGGTTCCGTAGGGGGAGTGTCTGGCAAGGGCCGCACGGGCCCGGGCGGCCGGTTTCGCGCCCGGCGCGCGCGGGACGCCTGACGGCGCGGGCCCGGAGCGGCTATGGTGCATTGCGAAAGTCGGCCAAAATCCGCTAAATTATAACTTTTTGGCCGCCCCCGGGCGCCACTTGCATCGTGCGTCGCCACAAGCCGCGTTCGACTGCCCGCTTTTTCCCCAGTCTAGACAGCGCGCACAGACCGGCCGCTCTCCAGTTTTGATTCCGTCCCCCGGCCGTGAGGCCAACTCAGGAACCGTGTCGTCGTGAAACCGATTCAGAAGTCGAACAAGCTGCTTAACGTCTGCTACGACATCCGTGGCCCGGTGCTCGAGCACGCGAAGCGCCTCGAGGAAGAAGGCCACCGCATCATCAAGCTGAACATCGGCAACCTCGCGCCGTTCGGTTTCGACGCGCCCGACGAGATCATCCAGGACATGATCCGCAACCTGCCGGCGTCGTCCGGCTATTCGGACTCGAAGGGCGTGTTCTCGGCGCGCAAGGCCGTGATGCACTACACGCAGCAAAAGGGCGTCGTCGGCGTCGGCCTCGACGACATCTACATCGGCAACGGCGCGTCCGAGCTGATCGTGATGGCGACCCAGGCGCTGCTGAACGACGGCGACGAAGTGCTGCTGCCGGCGCCCGACTACCCGCTGTGGACGGCCGCCGTGAGCCTGTCGGGCGGCACGCCCGTGCATTACGTGTGCGACGAGCAGAACGCGTGGATGCCCGACCTCGACGACATCCGCCGCAAGATCACGCCGAACACCAAGGCGATCGTCGTGATCAACCCGAACAACCCGACCGGCGCGCTTTATTCCGACGAATTGCTGCGCGATCTGCTCGCGATCGCGCGCGAGCACGGGCTGATCGTGTTTGCCGACGAGGTCTACGACAAGATCGTCTACGACGGGCTCGAGCACACCGCGCTGGGTTCGCTGTCGGAGGACGTGATCACCGTTACGTTCAACAGCCTGTCGAAGAGCTATCGCTCGTGCGGCTACCGCGCGGGCTGGATGGCCGTGTCGGGCCTCGGCGGCGACAACCGCCGGCGTGCGAAGGATTACCTCGAGGGGCTCGGGATCCTGTCGTCGATGCGCCTGTGCGCGAACGTGCCCGGGCAGTTCGCGATCCAGACCGCGCTCGGCGGCTACCAGAGCATCAACGAGCTGATTGTGCCGAGCGGGCGCCTGTACAAGCAGCGCGAGCTCGCCTACGACATGCTCACGTCGATTCCGGGCGTGACCTGCGTGAAGCCGCAGGCCGCGCTGTACATGTTCCCGCGCCTCGATCCGAAGCTTTACCCGATCCAGAACGACCAGCAGTTCATCCTCGACCTGTTGCTCGAGGAACGCGTGCTGCTCGTGCAGGGCACGGGCTTCAACTGGGCCGCGCCGGATCACTTCCGCGTGGTGTTCCTGCCGAACCTCGACGACCTGACCGATTCGATCAACCGGATCGCACGCTTCCTCGACGGTTACCGCAAGCGCCATTCGGTCTGAGCGATCATCCGGCATTCATTCATTCTTACTCATCGATCACACGCAGCATGGAACCGATCAAAGTTGGCCTGTTGGGCTTCGGCACCGTCGGCAGCGGCACCTTCACGGTGCTGCACCGCAACCAGGAAGAAATCAAGCGACGCGCGGGGCGCGGCATCGAGGTGGCGCGCATTGCGGTGCGCAACCCGGCCAAGGCGCAGGCCGCGCTCGGCGATCACGCCGGCAACGTGCAGATCACCGACGATTTCAACGCGGTCGTCGACGATCCGTCGATCTCGATCATCGCCGAGATGATCGGCGGCACGGGCATCGCGCGCGAGCTCGTGCTGCGCGCGATCGCGAACGGCAAGCACGTCGTGACGGCGAACAAGGCGCTGCTCGCGGTGCATGGCACCGAGATCTTCGAGGCCGCGCGCGAGCAAGGCGTGATGGTCGCGTTCGAGGCGGCCGTCGCGGGTGGCATCCCGATCATCAAGGCGCTGCGCGAAGGCCTGACCGCGAACCGCATCCAGTACATCGCGGGCATCATCAACGGCACGACGAACTACATCCTGTCGGAAATGCGCGACCGCGGCCTCGACTTCGCGACCGCGCTAAAGGCCGCGCAGGAACTCGGCTACGCGGAAGCCGATCCGACCTTCGACATCGAAGGCGTCGACGCCGCGCACAAGGCGACCATCATGAGCGCGATCGCGTTCGGCGTGCCGGTGCAGTTCGACCGCGCTTACGTCGAAGGCATCAGCAAGCTCGACGCGACCGACATCCGCTATGCGGAAGAACTCGGCTACCGGATCAAGCTGCTCGGCATCGCGCGCCGCGCCGAACATGGCATCGAGCTGCGCGTGCATCCGACGCTGATCCCCGAGAAGCGCCTGCTCGCGAACGTCGAGGGCGCGATGAACGCCGTCGTCGTGCACGGCGATGCAGTGGGCACGACGCTGTACTACGGCAAGGGCGCGGGCGCGGAACCGACCGCGTCGGCGGTCGTCGCGGATCTCGTCGACGTCACGCGCCTGCACACGGCCGACCCTGAACATCGCGTGCCGCATCTCGCGTTCCAGCCGGACAGCCTGTCGAACACGCCGATCCTGCCGATCGAGGAAGTGACGAGCGGCTACTACCTGCGCCTGCGCGTGGCCGACCAGACCGGCGTGCTCGCCGACATCACGCGCATTCTCGCCGCGACCGGCATCTCGATCGACGCGCTGCTGCAGAAGGAATCGGAGCAGGTCGACGACGCGAACGGCGAAACCGACATCATCCTGATCACGCACGAGACGCTCGAGAAGCACGTCAACGCGGCGATCGCGCAGATCGAAAGCCTCGCGACGGTGGTGTCGAAGGTGACGAAGCTGCGCATGGAAGCGCTGAACTGAGGACCAGGACCGACATGAACTACATCTCCACGCGCGGCGCCGGCATCGGCGAGCGCCACACGTTCTCCGACATCCTGCTCGGCGGCCTCGCGAAGGACGGCGGGCTGTACCTGCCGGCCGAATACCCGAAGGTGTCCGCCGACGAACTCGCGCGCTGGCGCACGCTGTCGTACGCGGATCTCGCGTTCGAGATCCTGGCGAAGTTCTGCGACGACGTGCCGGCCGACGACCTGCGCGCGATCACGCGCCGCACGTATACGGCTGCCGTATACAGCAACACGCGCCACGGCGAGAGCGCGTCCGACATCACGCCGCTGAAGACGCTCGGCACCGAGAACGGCGCGGCGCTGTCGCTGCTCGAACTGTCGAACGGCCCGACGCTCGCGTTCAAGGACATGGCGATGCAGCTGCTCGGCAACCTGTTCGAGTACACGCTCGCGAAGCACGGCGAAGCGCTGAACATCCTCGGCGCGACGTCGGGCGACACGGGCAGCGCGGCCGAATACGCGATGCGCGGCAAGGCCGGCGTGCGCGTGTTCATGCTGTCGCCGCACAAGAAGATGAGCGCGTTCCAGACGGCCCAGATGTTCAGCCTGCAGGATCCGAACATCTTCAATCTCGCGGTCGAGGGCGTGTTCGACGACTGCCAGGACATCGTGAAGGCCGTGTCCAACGATCACGCGTTCAAGGCGCAGCAGAAGATCGGCACGGTCAACTCGATCAACTGGGCGCGCGTCGTCGCGCAGGTCGTGTACTACTTCAAGGGCTATTTCGCGGCGACCAAGTCGAACGACGAGCACGTGTCGTTCACGGTGCCGTCGGGCAACTTCGGCAACGTCTGCGCGGGCCACATCGCACGGATGATGGGCCTGCCGATCGCGAAGCTCGTGGTCGCGACCAACGAGAACGACGTGCTCGACGAGTTCTTCCGCACCGGCGCATATCGCGTGCGCAGCGCCGAGAACACGTATCACACCAGCAGCCCGAGCATGGACATCTCGAAGGCGTCGAACTTCGAGCGCTTCGTGTTCGACCTGCTCGGCCGCGATCCGGCGCGCGTGATGCAGCTGTTCCGCGACGTCGAGGAGAAGGGCGGCTTCGATCTCGCGGCGAGCGGCGATTTCGCGCGTGTGGCCGAGTTCGGCTTCGTGTCGGGCCGCAGCAGCCACGCCGATCGCATCGCGACGATCCGCGACGTGTTCTCGCGCTACGACACGATGATCGATACGCACACGGCCGACGGCGTGAAGGTCGCGCGCGAGCATCTCGACGCGGGCGTGCCGATGGTCGTGCTCGAGACGGCGCAGCCGATCAAGTTCGGCGAGACGATCCGCGAAGCGCTCGATCGCGAAGCCGAGCGGCCGGCCGCATTTGACGGGCTCGAGGCGCTGCCGCAGCGTTTCGAGGTCGTGAAGGCCGACGCGCAGCAGGTGAAGGACTTCATCGTCGCGCATACGGGCGCATGACGTAGCGCCGGCCGCCGGGTGTGCAAGTCCGGCGGCGCAGGACGGCCGGAATGCCGATTCGTCGCACGAGTCGGGGTTCCGGCCGTTTCGTTTGGTGCGTCGGGTGGCGCCGTGCCGTGCACGTGCGTGTCGCCTGACGGCCGACGCCGCGCGAAACAAGTGCCAGTGCCGCGCGTTCGCGCCGATCACAGTTTTCGCATGTCGGCCATATCGCGCGTGGGCGCGACGGCGTCGCTACAATGACGTATTGACTCCAACGATCCCCGATTCCATCGATGTCGAACCCGAATCCCGCGGCGCCGCGCGCGCCGATGCTGTCGACCGCCGAAGCGCTCGCCGCGCTGCTCGATGCCGCGAAGCCGCTGCCCGGTGCCGAAACCGTCGCCACGCTCGATGCGCTCGGCCGCGTGCTGGCCGCCGACGTGAGCTCGCCGCTCGACGTGCCGCCGATGCATACGAGCGCGATGGACGGCTATGCGGTGCGCGTTGCCGACCTGCTGCATGGCGAGCGGCGCCTGCCGGTGTCGCAGCGGATTCCGGCCGGCCATCCGGCCGCGCCGCTCGCGGCGGGCACGGCCGCGCGGATTTTCACCGGCGCGACGGTGCCGCCTGGCGCCGACGCCGTCGTGATGCAGGAGCAGACGGCGGCCGACGGCGACGCGGTCGAGATCCTCCACACGCCGAAGGCCGGTGAATGGATCACCGCGCAGGGTGCGGACATCCGCCACGGCTCGGTGATCCTGCCGGCCGGCACGCGGCTCACGCCGCAGGCGCTCGGCCTCGCCGCATCGGTCGGCTGCGCGCAGCTGTCGGTCGCGCGGCGGATTCGCGTCGCGGTGTTCTTCACCGGCGACGAACTGACGATGCCGGGCGAGCCGCTGAAGCCCGGCGCGATCTACAACTCGAACCGCTTCACGCTGCGCGGGCTGCTCGAGCGGCTCGGCTGCCACGTGACCGACTACGGGATCGTGCCCGACTCGCTCGCGGCGACCCGCGACACGCTGCGCGAGGCCGCACGCGATCACGACGTGATCCTGACGAGCGGCGGCGTATCGGTCGGCGACGAGGATCACGTGAAGCCGGCCGTCGAGGCCGAGGGGCGGCTCGCGCTGTGGCAGATCGCGATGAAGCCCGGCAAGCCGCTCGCGTTTGGTGCGGTGCGGCGCGGCGGCGAGCGTCCCGACGCGCACTTCATCGGGCTGCCTGGCAACCCCGTGTCGAGCTTCGTCACGTTCCTGCTGTTCGTGCGGCCGTTCCTGCTGCGCCTGTCCGGCGTGCGCGACGTCGCGCCGCGCGCGCTGTCGCTGCGCGCGGACTTCTCGCAGAGCAAGGGCGACCGGCGCAACGAATTCCTGCGCGCGCGCGTCAACGCGGCCGGCGGCCTCGACCTGTTCCCGAACCAGAGTTCGGCGGTGCTGACGTCGACGGTCTGGGGCGACGGCCTGATCGACAATCCGCCGCAACACGCGATCAGCGCGGGCGAGACCGTGCGTTTCATTCCGTTTTCCGAACTGCTGTCGTAACGCGACGGCTTCCCGATCTATGAAGATTCAACTGAAATTCTTTGCAAGCGTGCGCGAGGCGCTGGGCGTGTCCGACGAACGGGCCGACGTGCCGGACGGCGTGACGACCGTCGGCGACGTGCGCGCGTGGCTGCGCCTGCGCGGCGGCGCGTGGGCCGAGACGCTCGCCGAAGGGCGCGCGTTGCGCATGGCGTGCAATCACGAGATGACCGGCGCCGACACGCGGCTCACCGATGGCTGCGAGGTCGCGTTTTTTCCGCCGGTGACGGGCGGCTGAGCTTTGCATGGGACCGGAGTAAGCGCTAAAGCGCTAAGTCTGGGTCGACCGCGAAGCATGGGACCGGAGTAAGCGCTAAAGCGCTAACTCCGGTCGACAGGGGCAGACAATGGCAACAGTACGAGTCCAGACCGGCGATTTCGACCTGAACACCGAAGTCGCGGCATTGCGCGCACGCAACCCGAAGATCGGCGCGGTCGCATGTTTCGTCGGCACGGTGCGCGACCTGAACGAAGGCGATGCGGTCGCCGCGATGGAGCTCGAGCACTATCCGGGGATGACCGAGAAGGCGCTTGAGAAGATCGCCGCGGAGGCTGGCCGGCGCTGGCCGGGGATCGACGTCGCGATCGTGCATCGTGTCGGCCGGCTGCAGCCGCTCGACCAGATCGTGATGGTCGCGACGGTCGCGTCGCATCGCGGCGATGCGTTCGCGTCGTGCGAGTTCGTGATGGACTATCTGAAGACCGAGGCGCCGTTCTGGAAGAAGGAAACGACACCGGACGGCGAGCGCTGGGTCGATGCCCGCAGCACCGACGATGCGGCGCTCGCGCGCTGGGGCGTCGAATCGGGCAATACGCCGCGTTGAGCGCGGCGTGCGACGCATGCGGCGATGTGCCGCACGCGTTCGATTGTCGCGAGCGTCGGCCTGTCAGGCGTCCGGATCGGTGCTGCGCCCGATGATCTTCGTCGGAAACGGCTCGCCGCGGGCGCGGGACGGCAGCGCGTGCGGATCGTCGCCCGTGTCGCGGCGGCGTGGCGCAACCGCATCGAGCAGCGCCTGCTGCTCCGGCGGAATCTGATAATCCCAGCCGAAGCGGCTCAGCTGCAGGCTCTGCGCGATCCGCAGCGCGGGCTCCATGAAGCGGATGGCCGCAGGCGGTGTGTAGCGCCCCTCGACGGTCTTCAGGAACAGCGCCAGCCAGCGGCTGAAATGCGCGGGCTCGACGCCTTCGAGCGGCTGGTGTGCCTGCTGCACGTTGCCGCGATAGCCCTTGGTGCCGAGCACGAGGCTCGACCAGAAGCTGACCATCTTCGGCAGATGGTCGTCCCAGCGGCCTTCGAGCTTCGCATCGAACACGGGCCCGAGCAGCGGATCGGCGCGTACGCGGTCGTAGAACGCATACACGAGGTCGCGAATGTTGTCCTCGGTCGGTTCGTCGTCGCGTGGGCGGGCCGGGGCGGTATCGGGCGAGGCGGGCAGGGCGGTCATGGCAAAAAGGGCCGGAAAATCGAGGCGTGGGCGGGACGTTGGCCGCACATCGGCAGACCGGTTGCGCGGGCAGTGCGCAGGACGCCGACAGAATTTTGACGCAAAATAGCGTCCACCGATGCCTGAGAAATGTGTGGATGCCATGCATCTTATTGCGTGCAGGCCGTGCCGGCAACCCGGTGCCGCCAGGCATCCCCGCCAGCCGGCCCGGCGCGCGCTCCGATCGACCCGGTCAGCATCATCGGGGCACGATCGATAATTTTCCGTATTCGCTCATGAGACTCACCGACTACACCGACTACTCGCTGCGCGTCATGCTGTATCTCGCCGTGCGCGGCGAGGGGCTCGCGACGATCCAGGAGATCTCGGACGCCTACGGCATCTCGAAGAACCATCTGATGAAGGTCGTCCAGCAGCTCGGCGAGCTCGGCTGGGTCGACACCGTTCGCGGCCGCAACGGCGGGCTGCGGCTGTTTCCCGACTCGCTGAAGCTGACGGTCGGCCAGGTGGTGCGCGCGACCGAGAGCGACTTCGCGCTGGTCGGCTGCTTTGCGGCCGACGGCGGCGAGCCGCGCGGCTGCGTGATCGAGCCGCAGTGTCGCCTGAAGGGCGTGCTGGCGGCCGCGCGCGACGCGTTCTTCGCCGAACTCGACCGTCATACGATCGGCGAACTGGCCGCGCCCGCGTCGCCGCTCGCCACGCTGCTGGGCCTTCGCCCGATCGCGCTCGTGCGTGCCGAGCCAGCCGGGGATGAAGCAGCGGCGTCCGCCGAAGCGCCGTCGAAGGCCGGCTGACACGCCGGTGCCGCACGCCGTCATCCGGCTGCAGCGCGCCCGCGGGCCGCTGTCTCGACGCATCCCGATTTTTGCGCTGAATCAACCCGAATTTCGCTTGAAACCCGCATAAGCATCCTCATCTTGGTGTTAATCGAAAATTGGAGGTCTCGACAAAATGAGAATCGACAAGCTCACCACCAAGTTCCAGGAAGCACTCGCGGACGCGCAAAGCCTTGCGGCAGGCCGCGACAATCAATACATCGAACCCGTTCACGTGCTGGCGGCGCTGGTCGCGCAGCACGACGGCTCCGCTCGCTCGCTGATGTCGCGTGCCGGCGTTCACGTGCAGGCGCTGCAAGGCGCGCTGAACGAGGCCATCTCGCGCCTGCCGCAAGTGACGGGCACGGGCGGCGACATCCAGATCGGCCGTGAACTGGCCGGGCTGCTGAACCAGGCCGACAAGGAAGCGCAGAAGCTCAACGACACGTTCATCGCGAGCGAGATGTTCCTGCTCGCCGTGTCCGACGACAAGGGCGACGCCGGCAAGCTCGCGCGCCAGCACGGCCTCACGCGCAAGGCGCTCGAAGCCGCGATCGCCGCGGTGCGCGGTGGCTCGCAGGTGCACAGCCAGGACGCCGAAAGCCAGCGCGAGGCGCTGAAGAAATACACGGTCGACCTGACCGAGCGCGCCCGCGCGGGCAAGCTCGACCCGGTGATCGGCCGCGACGACGAAATCCGCCGCTCGATCCAGATCCTGCAGCGCCGCACCAAGAACAACCCGGTGCTGATCGGCGAGCCGGGCGTCGGCAAGACGGCGATCGTCGAAGGGCTCGCGCAGCGGATCGTCAACGGCGAAGTGCCCGAGACGCTGAAGGGCAAGCGCGTGCTGTCGCTCGACATGGCCGCGCTGCTCGCCGGCGCGAAGTATCGCGGCGAGTTCGAGGAGCGCCTGAAGGCGGTGCTCAACGACATCGCGAAGGACGAAGGCCAGACGATCGTCTTCATCGACGAAATCCACACGATGGTCGGTGCCGGCAAGGCCGAAGGCGCGATGGACGCGGGCAACATGCTGAAGCCGGCGCTGTCGCGCGGCGAGCTGCACTGCATCGGCGCGACCACGCTCGACGAATACCGCAAGTACATCGAGAAGGATGCCGCGCTCGAGCGCCGCTTCCAGAAGGTGCTCGTCGACGAGCCGAGCGTCGAGGCGACGATCGCGATCCTGCGCGGGCTGCAGGAGAAGTACGAACTGCACCACGGCGTCGACATCACCGACCCGGCGATCGTCTCCGCGGCCGAGTTGTCGCATCGCTACATCACCGACCGGTTCCTGCCGGACAAGGCGATCGACCTGATCGACGAGGCCGCATCGAAGATCAAGATGGAAATCGATTCGAAGCCCGAAGAGATGGACAAGCTCGACCGCCGGCTGATCCAGCTGAAGATCGAGCGCGAAGCCGTGAAGAAGGAGCAGGACGAAGCGTCGCAGAAGCGCCTGCAACTGATCGAGGAAGAGATCGATCGTCTCGGCCGCGAGTATGCGGACCTGGAAGAGATCTGGACCGCCGAGAAGGCCGCGGTGCAGGGCAGCGCGCAGCTCAAGGAAGAGATCGAGAAGGTGCGCGCCGACATCGCGCGTCTGCAGCGCGAAGGCAAGCTGGAGAAGGTCGCCGAGCTGCAGTACGGCAAGCTGCCGCAGCTCGAGTCGCAACTGAAGCAGGTCACGCAGGCTGAAGAGCAGGAGCAGCACAACCCGACGCGTCCGCGCCTGCTGCGCACGCAGGTCGGTGCGGAAGAAATCGCGGAAGTCGTGTCGCGCGCCACCGGGATTCCCGTGTCGCGGATGATGCAGGGCGAACGCGAGAAGCTGCTGCACATCGAGGAAAAGCTGCACGAGCGCGTGGTCGGCCAGCACGAGGCGATCAGCGCGGTCGCGGATGCGATCCGTCGTTCGCGCGCGGGTCTCGCCGATCCGAACCGTCCGTACGGCTCGTTCCTGTTCCTCGGCCCGACGGGGGTCGGCAAGACCGAGCTGTGCAAGGCGCTGGCGTCGTTCCTGTTCGATTCGGAAGAGCATCTGATCCGCATCGACATGAGCGAGTTCATGGAGAAGCACAGCGTCGCGCGGCTGATCGGCGCGCCGCCGGGCTATGTCGGCTACGAGGAAGGCGGCTACCTGACGGAAGCCGTGCGCCGCAAGCCGTACAGCGTGATCCTGCTCGACGAGATCGAGAAGGCGCATCCGGACGTGTTCAACGTGCTGCTGCAGGTGCTCGACGACGGCCGCATGACGGACGGGCAGGGGCGTACGGTCGACTTCAAGAACACGGTGATCGTGATGACGTCGAACCTCGGCTCGCAGGTGATCCAGGCCATGACGGGTGCGCCGCAGGAAGACATCAAGGACGCGGTGTGGCTCGAAGTGAAGCAGCACTTCCGTCCCGAGTTCCTGAACCGGATCGACGATGTCGTCGTGTTCCATGCGCTCGATCGCAGCAACATCGAGTCGATCGCGAAGATCCAGCTCGCACGCCTGCACGACCGGCTCGCGAAGCTCGACATGGCGCTCGACGTGTCGCCGGCGGCGCTCGAACAGATCGCGAAGGTCGGCTACGATCCGGTGTTCGGTGCGCGGCCGCTGAAGCGCGCGATCCAGCAGGAGATCGAGAACCCGGTCGCGAAGCTGATCCTCGCGGGCCGTTTCGGTCCGAAGGACGTGATCCCGGTCGACGTCAACGACGGCAAGTTCGTGTTCGACCGCGTCGTGCACTGAGCGCCGGTGATCGGCCGCCCGCCCGGTTCACGCCGGGCGCGCAAAAACAAACACCCCGCTCAGGCGGGGTGTTTGCATAGGGAGCGGCCGAAACGATCGAAACGGCTGCCTGGGCTGTCAGGCGTGCGGGCTCAGGCCTTGTTGCCGCCGAACATGCCGGCGAGCTGCGTGAGCGTGCCGAGCACGTTCGACGTGTCGACCTGGCCGCCGGCCGGCACTTCGCCGTTCGGCGTCGCGCCGTTGACGACGTGCGGCAGCACCTGCGCGAGGATCGACGATGCCTGCGACGGGTCGATGCCGACCTTGCTCGCGAGCGAGCCGACGACGTCGGAGCCCAGCACGTTCTGCAGCGTGTCGGCCGAGATCGGCTGGTTTTCGCCGTTGCCGACCCACGAGCCGATCACGTCGCCGGCACCGCCGGCCTTGAACTTCTCGATCAGCCCGTTCAGGCCGCCCGGCTGGTTGTTGATGAATTCGAGCGCGGTCGTGATGAGTGCGCTTTGCGAGTTGCCGCCGGCCTGGCCGCCGATCAGACCGCCAACGATATCGAGGAGACCCATGGTTCTTCACCTTTACTGAAAAGGGCGCCGTAACGACGGCGCCCGTTGAACGAATGCCGCGCGCACGCCGTCGCGCGCGCGGCGCACATCAGGCGCCCGACGCCGCGGCGGCGGAGGCTGCCTTGTCCTTCTTGCTCTTCTTCTTCGAACCCTTCGTCGCCTTCGTGGACGACGCTGCGGCCGGTGCGCTTGCGCTCGCACCCGCACCCGCACCCGCACCCGCACCCGCACCCGCACCCGCACCCGCGGATGCCGCGGCGGCGGCCGCCGCCTTGTCCTTCTTCGACGCGCGCTTGCTCTTGGCCGGCTTGGTCGTCGCTTCCGGGGCGCTCGCGGCCGGTGCCGCCGTCGTCGTGCCGGCCGTCGCGGTCGTCGACGTGGAGGCGGTGCCGGCCGACGTCGTGGCTGACGTCGTCGTCGACGTCGTCGCGGCCGGTTTCGACAGCTTCACGCCTTTCGGCGGCGTCGCCGAGCCGCCGATCGTCAGGCCGTTTTCCTCGAGATGCCCGACCGACTTCGTACCGAGACCCTTGACGCGGTTCGCGAGATCGTCCGCATCCTTGAACGGGCCGTTCTTGGTGCGTTCGTCGATGATCGCCTTCGACTTCACGGGCCCGAGGCCCTTCACCGATTCGAGCGCGGCCTGGTCGGCCGTGTTGACTTCGACGGCCGCGGCGAGGCCGGCGGCAAGCGACAGCGATAGCGCGACGAACAGCATCAGCAGCTTTTTCAGCATGGCAAAGGCTCCGTGGTTCTGACGAATGAATGGCTGTTGCAACGGACGGCGGGGCGAGACCTGGCCGGGCGTCGCCGTTAAGCATAGGACAAATGCGTGCCCTTTTTAAGACAGGCTGACCGAATCTTGCTGAAGGCTTGCGCTGCTGTAAAGACGGAAAGCCGCGCCGGGCGGCCATTTTGACCATTCTTTACGGTGTCCGCCGCGGTGATGGCGGATGGTCGGACTTGGCTGTTCGACAACGCTTGACTTAGAGTGAACTCTAACTCCTAACCTTGTTCCTGCCATGTCGAAAACCGTATCCAAACCTTCCGCCGCCGGTCCGCTGACGATCGGGCAAGTTGCCGAACTGACCGGCGTGTCGACGCATACGCTGCGGTATTACGAGCAGGCCGGCCTGCTGCGCGCGATTTCGCGCACGGCGGCCGGGCACCGGCTCTATGCGCCGGCCGACCTTGACTGGCTGGCCTTCGTGATGCGCCTGAAGGCGACCGGCATGCCGATCGCGCAGATGCAGCAGTTCGCGGCGCTGCGCGCGGAAGGCGAGTCGACGTTCGGCGCGCGGCGGCGCTTGCTGGTCGCGCATCGCGACGCGGTGCGTTCGCATATCGCGGAGCTGCAGGCGAGTCTCGATGCGATCGGCGACAAGATCGCGTACTACGAGACGCAGGAAGGCGAGACGGAACGACGGGCGAACCCTTCTCAATCATCCCCGGAACAGGACGAACACCATGGAACGACTCGTTGAAGATCGCTACACGCGCGGCTGGAACAAACTGAAGGAAATCGACGGCGAAGTGGGCGAGCGCGTGATCGCGGCGCTTGCGCCGATCGCACCGGACTTCGGGCGGCTGCTGGTCGAATTCGGCTTCGGCGACATCTACAGCCGGCCGCAGCTCGACCTGAAGGCGCGCGAGATCGCGACGATCGCCGCGCTGGCGGCGCTCGGCAATGCCCAGCCGCAACTGAAGGTGCATGTCGAGGCCGCGCTGAACGTCGGCTGCACACGCGACGAGATCGTCGAGGTATTCATGCAGATGGCCGTCTACGCAGGCTTTCCGGCTGCGCTCAACGCGTTGTTCGCCGCGCACGAGGTGTTCGTGCGTCGCGACGAAGCGGCCGGTCAGGACGGCGGCGGCACGACCGAAGCGGTCGCGCACGCCGCTTGATGCGTGGCGTGTTGCCGGGTTCGGCACGTCAGATGCGGTGCGGCGCGACGATCCGGTGTTTCGCGATCCGCCGGTACAGCGTCGCGCGCGAGATGCCGAGGGCCTGCGCGGCCGCGTCGGGCCGCCAGCGATGCGCGGTGAGGGCCGCGACGATGCGGCCGCGTTCGTCGTCCGGCAGTGCGCCGGCGGGACCGGCACCGAGCTGCGCGGCGAGATCGGCCGGCAGGTCGCGCCGCGTCACGCACGCGGCGTCGCACACCGCGCACGCATAGCGCAGCACGTTGCGCAGCTGCCGCACGTTGCCGGGCCATGGATACGCGGCGAGCTGCTCGGCGAGCGTCGCGTCGAGCGTGAGCACGTGGCCGGTTGCCTGCGCCTCCTCGCCGAACACCGTGGCGATCACGTCGCGCACGTCCGCGCGCTCGCGCAGCGGCGGAAGCTCGAACGTCGCGCCGCTCAACCGGTAATACAGATCCTCGCGGAACGTGCCGTCGGCCACCATCCGCGCGAGATCGCGGTGCGTCGCACAGACCACGTCGAGATCGACGCGCACCGGCGTATCGCTGCCGAGCGGCACGACCTCGCCGTCGGCGAGCACGCGCAGCAGGCGTGTCTGCAACGTAAGCGGCATGTCGCCGATTTCGTCGAGGAACAGCGTGCCGCCGTCGGCAAGCGCGATCTTGCCGCGTGCGCCATGCTTGCGTGCGCCGGTGAATGCGCCGGCCGCGTAGCCGAACAGTTCGCTTTCGATCAGCGCCTCGGGCAACGCGCCGCAGTTGACCGCGACGAATGGCCGCGCGCGTCGCACGCCGGCGTCGTGGATCGCGCGGGCGAACACTTCCTTGCCGGCGCCGGTTTCACCCAGCACGAGAATCGGCAGCCGCTTGCTCGCGACACGCAGCGCGAGTTCGGCCTGCTGCGCGATGCGCGCGTCGCTGCTGTGCAGGAACGGCGTCAGCGCGCCGACTTGGCGCTGCGCGGTGCCCGGGCGGCGCGATGCCGGGGCGGCCCGGGTCGTGCCGGTGTCGCGGCCGGCTCGCCGTAGCGGCGCACGCAACCGCACATAGAGCGGGGCGCCCGTCGCGCGCAGCCGCAGCGCGACGACGGCATCGAGCCGGGCGGCGTCACGCAGCGGCATCTCGGTCGCATCGAAGATCTCGTCGATATGGCGCGGCTCGCGCAGTGCCGGCAGCGCATCGCGCGCCTGCCGGTTCGCGGCGACGATATTGCCGCATTCGTCGAACGCGATCAGCCATTCGGGCTGTGCCTCGACGTAGTGGCGGTTCGGATGCCCGAACAAGATCCAGTACTGCGCGGTGCTGTGCACGAAATAGCCGTCCTCGATCAGCGCCGCGCTCTGCCGCACGAGCTGGTACACGAGGCGCTGGCTGTCGCGGCCGTCGGGCGACTGGACGGCCGATGCATCGAGCACGCCGATCAGTTCGCCGCCCGGCGAGAAGATCGGGGCCGCGCTGCACGTGAGCGTGGTGAAGGCCGCGCGGAAATGATCGGTCTTGTGCACGGTGATCGGCGCGAGATCGGTCAGCACGCTCGCGACGCCACAGGTGCCTTCCTCGCTTTCCGACCAGCACGAGCCGATGTGCAGTCCCGCATGACGGAAGTCGTTGCGGCGTTCGCGATCGATCCGGTAGTCGATCGTCACGCCGTGCGCGTCGGTCAGCATCACGCAATAGTCGGCGACGCGAATCATGTCGTGCAGGCGCGTCAGGCACTGGCCCGACGCGCGCAGGAAAGCCTCCTCCTTGTCGCGCACCTCGCGCAGCTCGGCCGCGGTCAGCACGCGCGGGCCGATCGACGAAGCGGGGTCGAGTGCATAACGCTCGAGCGAGCGCTGCCACGACGACACGAGACGCGCGGACTCGGCCGGCGCGGGCAGGCGTCCGGCGAGCGCGCCGAGCACACGGTCGGCGTGTTGGGCCTGGGGGACGGCATAGGGCATGGTCGGCTCCGGTTCCGTACGGCGGGTATTTCGATGTTCTTGTAGCACATCCGCTTGCGCGGATCACATTGCATTGCAGCACGCGCGCGGCGTGAGACGTTCGTCTCAGCGGTATCTCAGCCGGTCTCGAGCGGCTGAGACGCGTCGGCATGGCGGACGCGACGGCGGCCCGGCGCACCGCGACGCGCATCACACCGCGCTGCGCGTCGCTGGCCGGCCAATTCGCGGCGCGAATCAAGGTGCGGAAACCGGCGCGCGAGGCGATCGACGGCGTGAGACGCGCGGGCCATTTCGCGGAGCGCTCGGCTGCCAAAGCGGCCGGCACTGATGCCACGCATGCCCGCCGAGCCAGTCAGCACGCGGGTTTCGCCTTCGTCGCACACAGGGTGGCACGCCGCTTGCAGATATCCCGGCACGTCTGGCGCATTCGCGTCGGCGACGACGATCCGCTGCGCTGGATGACGGCGGACGATACCTGCAGGGCCGGCGCGCGAGCACCGGTCCACTGGATGGAGACAAGCCCGTGACGACGCCCGTGACCGTCGGCGTGATCGCGAACCCCGCATCGGGGCGCGACATTCGCCGCCTGACGACGCATGCATCCGTGTTCCCGACCGCGGAAAAGGCCAACATGGTCGTGCGCCTGCTCGCCGGCCTCGGCGCGATGGGCGTCGAGCGCGTGCTGACGCTGCGCGACAGGACGGGCATTGCGACGTTGCTGATGCGTGCACTCGATACGCATCGCGCGGTGGCGCCGCACGAGTGCTGGCCCGACGTCGAATTCGTGGACCTGCCTATCTCGGATACGGTCGCCGACACGCAGGCCGGCGCCGCCTACATGCGCCGGATGGAAGTTGCGCTGATCGTCGTGCTGGGCGGCGACGGCACGCATCGCGCGGTCGCCGCGCATTGCGGCGCGACGCCGCTCGTCGCGCTGTCCACCGGCACCAACAACGCATTTCCCGAACATCGCGAGGCGACCGTCGCGGGCATTGCAGCAGGGCTCGCCGCGGCCGGCATCGTGCCGGCCGAGGTTGCCTTCACGCGCAACAAGCGGCTCGTCGTGCGCTGCACGGCGGGTGCGAACGCCGGGCGCGAGGAGATCGCGCTCGTCGACGTGTGCGCCGCTCGCCAGCGCTTCATCGGTGCGCGCGCGATCTCGGGGCCCGACGACATCGACTCGCTCTACCTGACCTTCGCGGAGCCGGACGGCATCGGCCTGTCCGCGCTCGGCGGCGCGTGGGCGCCGCTCGAGCGCAGTGCGCCGCACGGGCTCGCGATGCGCTTTGCCGCCGGCGGCAAGACGGCCGGCACGCCGCTCGTCGCGCCGATCGCGCCCGGCCGTGTCGATCGCGTCGTGATGCGCAGCTGCGAGCGGCTCGAACCGGACGCGTGGCAGACGATCCCGTTCGAGCACGGCACGCTCGCGTTCGACGGCGAACGCGAAATCGAGGTCGTGCGCGGCGAGCGCTACGACATCGCGCTCGACTGGCACGGGCCGCTGACGGTCGATGTCGGCCGCACGCTGCGTTACGCGTCGTCGCGGCAGTTGCTGCGCGACGCCGGCGCGTGGCGCTTCTGATCGTGGCTTCTCGGCAGCACCTCGATCCGATTCGGCATCCTGAGCAAGGAGACATCACGATGGCAGCCTGTCTCGACGAACCGGTCGCCATCGTTGCTGCCGGCCCCCGTGGCATCGCGCGCAGGCAGGCCGCGCGCGCCGACGAGCGTTTCATGTTTCACCGACGGCCACCCGCCGCCGTGCAATCCGTCGCCGGGGCCTAGCCGCGGCGGCATTCGCAGTCAGACCTATCCAGGAGACACACATGACCGTTTCGACACAGCTCAGCAGGGACACGCTGCTGGACGCCTACCGGCTGATGCGCACGATCCGCGAATTCGAGGAGCGCCTGCACGTCGAGTTCGCGACCGGCGAAATCCCCGGCTTCGTTCATCTGTATGCGGGCGAGGAGGCCTCTGCGGTCGGCACGATGCTGCACCTCGGCCTTGAAGACTACGTCGCCACCACGCACCGCGGGCATGGCCACTGCATCGCGAAAGGCGTCGACGTGCACGGGATGATGGCCGAGATCTACGGCAAGAAGACGGGCGTCTGTCACGGCAAGGGCGGCTCGATGCACATCGCCGACCTGTCGATGGGGATGCTCGGCGCGAACGGGATCGTCGGTGCCGGCGGCCCGCTCGTGTGCGGCGCGGCGCTCGCCGCCCGGCACAAGAGGACGGGTGGCGTCGGCGTGTGTTTCTTCGGCGACGGCGCGTCGAACCAGGGCGTGATCTTCGAATCGATGAACCTCGCGTCGGTGTGGCGGCTGCCGGCGATCTTCGTCGCCGAAAACAACGGCTATGCGGAAGCAACGTCGTCGAGCTGGTCGGTCGCGACCGACAACATCGCCGATCGCGCGAACGGCTTCGGGATGCCGGGCGTGATCGTCGACGGCTTCGACTTCTTCGCGGTGCACGAGGCGCTCGGCGAAGCGGTCGCGCGCGCGCGCAACGGTGGCGGCCCGACGCTCGTCGAGGTGAAGTTCACGCGCTATTTCGGCCACTTCGAGGGTGATGCGCAGACCTACCGCGCGCCGGGCGAAGTGCAGAAGCTGCGCGACGAGAAGGACTGCCTGAAGCATTTCGAAACGCGCGTGGTGCGTGCCGAAGCGCTGACGACCGCAGAACTGCGTGCCGTCGATGCGCAGGTGAAGGCGCTGATCGACGACGCGGTCGCGCAGGCGAAGGCCGCGCCGCTGCCCGACGCGGCCGACCTGCTGACCGACGTGTACGTGTCGTACCCGTGAACGCGACGTGACGCAGCAGCCGGCACGGCGAACCGAATAACCCAGGAGACAGACATGGCAAGGAAGATCACTTATTCGCAGGCGATCAATGAGGCGCTCGCGCAGGAAATGGCGCGCGACGACAGCGTGATCGTGATGGGCGAGGACAATGCAGGCGGCGCAGGCGCGCCGGGCGAGGACGACGCATGGGGCGGCGTGCTCGGCGTGACGAAGGGGCTGTTCCACAAGTTTCCGGGCCGCGTGCTCGATACGCCGCTGTCGGAGGGCGGCTACATCGGTGCGGCGGTGGGCGCGGCCGCGTGCGGGATGCGGCCCGTCGCGGAGCTGATGTTCATCGATTTCATGGGCGTGTGCTTCGACCAGATCTTCAACCAGGCCGCGAAATTCCGCTACATGTTCGGCGGCAAGGCCGTGACGCCGGTCGTGATCCGTGCGATGTACGGTGCGGGCCTGCGCGCGGCCGCGCAGCATTCGCAGATGCTCACGTCGCTGTTTACGCACATCCCGGGGCTGAAGGTCGTGTGCCCTTCGACGCCGTATGACGCGAAGGGGCTGCTGATCCAGTCCATCCGCGACAACGATCCCGTGATCTTCCTCGAGCACAAGCTGCTCTACACCCGCGAAGGCGACGTGCCCGAGGAATCCTATGCGATTCCGTTCGGCGAGGCGAACATCGTGCGCGAAGGCGACGACGCGACGATCGTCACGTACGGCCGGATGGTGCATCTCGCGACGGATGCGGCCGCGAAGCTCGCGAAGGACGGCATCCACGTCGACGTGATCGACCTGCGCACGACGTCGCCGCTCGACGAGGAAACGATCCTCGAAAGCGCGGAGCGCACCGGGCGCGTCGTGGTCGTCGACGAAGCGAACCCGCGCTGCTCGATCGCAACCGACATCGCCGCGCTGGTCGCCCGGCGGGCGTTCCATTCGCTGAAGGCGCCGATCGAGCTCGTGACCGCGCCGCATACGCCCGCGCCGTTCGCCGGCGTGCTGGAAGACCTGTACATCCCGTCCGCCGATGCGATCGCGCAGGCGGTACTCAAGACGAGGAGCTGACACGATGTCGATTCACATGATCACGATGCCCAAGTGGGGGCTGTCGATGGAGCAGGGGCAGGTCAACGGCTGGCTGAAGGCGCTCGGCGAGCGCGTGACGAAGGGCGACGAGGTGCTCGACGTCGAGACCGACAAGATCTCGTCGGGCGTCGAGTGCGCGTTCGACGGCACGCTGCGTCGCCAGGTCGCGCAGGAAGGCGAGACGCTGCCGGTCGGTGCGCTGCTCGGCGTGGTGGCGGCGGCCGACGCGAGCGATGCGGACATCGATGCGGCGATCGCCGAATTCCAGCGCGATTTCGTGCCGAGCGCGGCCAGCGACGATGCGGCGGGCCCGCAACCCGAGAAGGCGCAGATCGGCGGCCGCACTATCCGGTTCCTGAAGCTCGGCGACGGTGCGGGCACGCCCGCCGTGCTGATCCACGGGTTCGGCGGCGACCTGAACAACTGGCTGTTCAACCACGCGGAACTCGCCGCGCATCGGCCCGTGTGGGCGCTGGATTTGCCGGGGCACGGCGAGTCGGGCAAGGCGGTCGACACCGGCACCCTCGATGAACTGGCCGACACGGTGCTCGCGCTGCTCGACGCGCAGCATATCGACCGCGCGCACCTGATCGGCCATTCGATGGGCGGCGCGGTGGCGATGGCGGCGGCCGGGCGCGCGCCGGAGCGCGTGGCGTCGCTGACGCTGATCGCGAGCGCCGGGCTCGGCGCCGACATCAACCGCGATTACATCGACGGCTTCGTCGCAGGCAACAGCCGCAATACGCTGAAGCCGCACCTCGGCGCGCTGTTTGCGGACCACGCGCTCGTCACGCGGCAACTGGTCGAGGATCTCGTCAAGTACAAGCGGCTCGAAGGTGTGCAGGCCGCGCTGGAGAAGATCGCGAACGCCGCGTTCGATGGCGCGACGCAGCGGCGCGTGTTCCGCGATCGCGTCGCGTCGCTCGCGCCGCGCACGCTCGTGATCTGGGGCGAACGCGACCAGGTGATTCCCGCGCGGCATGCGCAGGGCTTGCCGGACGGCGTGCGGGTCGAGGTGATCGCCGGCAGCGGCCACATGGTGCAGATGGAGGCCGCCGCCGACGTGAACCGCCTGATCGTCGCGTTCCTCGGAGACTGACGATGGCCGCCGCGCTCGATCGACCCAGCCTCACAGCGCTCGGCCAGCCGGGCGCGAGAAGCCGCGACAAGCTCGCGCGCATTCCGGTGCGCGTCGAGCCCGCGGCCGGCGCGGCACTGCCGAAGCCGCCGTGGCTGCGGGCGCGGCCGATGATGAGCGGGGCGGTCGCCGACATGGCGGCCGTGCTGCGCGATCACCGGCTGCATTCCGTCTGCGAGGAGGCGATGTGCCCGAACATCGGCGAATGCTTCGCGCAGCGCACCGCGACCTTCATGATCATGGGGGGACTGTGTACGCGGCGCTGCTCGTTCTGCGACGTCGCGCACGGTCGTCCGGAACCGCTCGATCCGGACGAGCCCGCGCGGCTCGCCGACGCGGTCGCGGCGCTCGGGCTGCGCTACGTCGTGATCACGTCGGTCGATCGCGACGATCTCCGGGACGGCGGCGCCGCGCATTTCGCGGCGTGCATCGCGGCCGTGCGCGCGAGCGTGCCGGGCATCGGCGTCGAGGTGCTGACGCCCGATTTCCGCGGCCGCGTGCCGCGTGCGCTCGACGCGTTGTCGTCGGCGTGGCCGGACGTGCTCAACCACAACATCGAGACGGTGCCGTCGCTGTATCGGGCGGCGCGGCCGGGCGCCGACTATCGCGGCTCGCTCGAGCTGCTCGCGCAGGCGAAGGCCGCGCGGCCGACGCTCGTGACGAAATCCGGATTGATGCTCGGGCTCGGCGAGCGCGACGACGAGGTGCGGGACACGCTGCGCGACCTGCGTGCACACGAAGTCGACGTGCTGACGCTCGGCCAGTATCTGGCGCCATCCGCGCATCATCTGCCGGTGCGGCGCTACGTGAGCCCGGACGCGTTCGCCGCGTGGCGTGGCGAGGGGCTGGCGCTCGGTTTCAGGGAGGTCGTCGCCGGCCCGCTGGTGCGATCGTCGTATCACGCGGCCGACGCGCTGGGGGGCGCTCAGGCCGCGGGCTGAGTGCCTGCGCTGACGGCGCGTTGCGTGCGGCTGACGTGGCGCAGGTAGAGCGCGAGACCCGCGCCCGCGAGCATCAGGCTGATCGTGTTCGCGAACCAGAAGCCGCGCGCGCCGGTCAGCCACGCGGGCGCGATGCCGCCGACGTCGAAGCCGAGCACGTAGCCGCCGCCGAGCCCGACGCCCCACAGCGCGACCGCATAGATCACGGTCGGCACGACCGCGACCTTGTACGCGCGCAGCACGAATGCGGACGTGATCTGCAGCGCGTCGAAGAAGTGATAGCAGGCGACGATCGCGACCAGCGGCAGCGCGGCGGCGGCCACGGCCGGGTTCGGCGTGTAGCCGCTGACGATCAGCGGACGCAGCGTGAACACGAGCACGCCGTACGCGGCGGCGATCCCGCATGCGAGCATCACGCTGTGCCGGCCGAGCAGGCGTGCCTCGTCCGGATGACCGGCGCCGAGCGCGCGCGCGACCAGCGTCGACGCCGCGACGCCGATCGACAGCGGCGTCATGTACAGCACCGCGCCGATGTTGCCGGCGATCTGGTGACCGGCGAGCGTCGTCGTGCCGAACTGCGCGATGAAGAGCGCCATGCACGTATAAGACGTGACCTCGATCAGGTACGACAGGCCCATCGGCACGCCGAGCTTCAGGATCGCCTTCTGGCGATCCCACACCGGCCAGCAAAAGCGGGAGAAGATCGCGAGCGGCGCGAACACGTCGAGCTTCGCGAGCAGCGTGAAGCCGATCAGCGCGAGCGCCCAGTTGATCAGCGTGCTCGCCAGCCCGCAGCCGGGGCCGCCAAGGGCCGGCACGCCGGCCCCGCCGAAGACGAACCACACGTTGAGCGGAACCTTGAGCAGCAGCGCGCCGATTTGCAGGATCATCGCGAGGCGCGGCTTGCCGGCCGCATTGGTCAGCGCGTTGTAGATCCGGAATACGAGGCTCGCCGGCAGGCCGTACGACAGGATCCGCAGGTAATCGACGGTGCGCTCGTGCAGCGCGGGCGGCGCGTGCGCAATATGCAGCAGCGGTTCGGGAAAATGCAGCAGCAGAAAGCCGGGCACCGCGAGCAGTAGCGCGAGCCACAGCGCCTGGCGCACCTCCTCGCCGATCTCCGCATGGCGCCGTGCGCCGTACAGTTGCCCGGTGATCGGCTGCAGCGCGGACAGGATGCCCGTCATCCCGATATAGACCGACACGTAGATCGACGAACCGAGCCCGAGCGCGGCCAGGTCGATGGCCGAGTAGCGGCCGACCATCGCCGTGTCGATCACGCCGAACGCGATGATCGCGAGCTGGCCGACGAGCACCGGCCACGCGAGACCGACGACCCGGCGGATGTCGGCGAACATCGTCAATCGACGGTTCGGTGGCGCGGGCCGCGGCGCTTGACGGGTGTCGTCGGCCGTTCGATGCGCTCGTACAGGCGGAAGCGCTCGTCGCGGTCGGCCACGCGGCGGCCTTCCCACACGAGACGCCACACGTATTGCGACATTGCGCTCGGCTCGCCGAAGTCCGAGCGGTCCTGGCGCAGGATCACGTCGCAGTCGCCCGAGAATTCGAAGTGCATGTCGCCGAAATATGCGAAGGTCGCGATCTGCGCATCGCCGAGCCGCACGGGCGAGATGCACTCATAGTCTTTCGGCAGGTGCGACGCGATCTGTTGCGCGACGTCGCTGTAGGTACGGCCGTAGTTGACGATCGGCAGCCACAGCGTCATCAGCAGCACCCACATCAGCGTGGTGCCCGCGCCCGACAGCACGACGCTGCGCCACAGCACCTTCGGCTGGCGCGAGATGCGCCAGCGCGCGAGCAGGCACCAGCACCCGGTGACGATCACCGCGCAGATGAACGACAAGACCTTGAAATGCGGCTCGTAGCCCGGCACGAGGCGCGCGAGGTTGCGCGCGAGCGGATGCGGGAAGCCGGTGAGCGACGCGAGCCACACGAGCCACACGAAGGTGCCGAGGATCGTGAAGCTCAGCACCGCGAACCAGTCGAACGCGTTGATCGCGCCGCGCTTGAGCGTGGGCAGCGCGAAGGTCGCGAGCACCGCGAGCGGCGGCAGCAGCAGCATGTACATGCGGTTCGACTGCTGGCTTTGCAGGATCACGAGCGCGACGAGCGGCACCACGACCGACAGCGGAATCGCGATGTGCGCGCGGCGGCGCATGCCGGCCCAGCTCCACCACGCCCAGATCGCGAGCGGCCATGCGGGCCACGTGAAGAGCGGCAGGTTTTTCGCCGCATAGCCGAGCACGGCGGTCGGCGGGCCCGAGAAGCGCATCAGGCTGCCGTGGATCCACTGGTTGAAGAACCACGCGGCGTCGCCGGGCGCCACGTTGAACGCGGCGAGCGGCCACAGCGCGAAGATCGCGGCCGCGAGCGGCAGCCCGATCAGCGGCAGGCGCAGGTTGCGCATCTCCGGCGTCACGAGCCACAGTGCGGCCGTACCGGCGAGCAGCGCGACGACGAGCACCGGGTTGCCCGACAGCGCGACGAGGCCGATCGCGACGCCCCACCACAGCGCGCCCTGCATCGGTTTGTCGATGCCGCGCACGATCCCGTACACGAGCATCGCGATCCATGCGAATTGCGCGAGCTGAGGTGTCGTTTCATGGCCGCGCTCCGCGAGCCCGAAGCAGGCGACGAGGATCAGCAGTGCGCCGTCGGCGAGCGTGCGGCCGTAGTCGCGCGGCTCCGGCTCGCCGCCGAACGCGTACTTGAATGGCTGAACCTCGGCGCGCCGGCCGAGCAGGTAGGCGGCGTACCAGACGAACGCACAGGCGACGCAGAACAGCACGCCCGTGTCGACGCGCGACGCGTTGCTCGCGTCGACCCACGGCGCCAGCGCGCGGATCGACAGCGCGCCGAGCCAGTAGCCAAGCGGCCCGTCGGTCGTGATGAACTTGCCGACGAGATTCGGCAGCAGCCAGTCGTGCCAGCCGCCGGTCGCCATCGTCCACATCACGCCGAAGCCCGCCGCGTCCTCGTTCTTCCACGGGTCGCGGCCGAACAGGCCGAACGCCGCGTAGACGAGGCAGAGCGTGAGCAGCAGCCAGCGCGGCAGCGCGCGCGTGGCGGAGGCGGTGAGGCGAACGACAGGCTTCATGCAGATGAGCGATTTGTTATGAGCGGGCGGCCGGTGCGGTCATGCGCCGACGGCGCCGGATTCGGGCATCCGGCATTGTAGACGCGCCGGCCGCTGCGCGTCAGACGATTGCCCGGCACCGGCCGGCGGTGGCGGGCTGTCCGGCGAGCGGAGACAAAAAAGGGCAGCCTGGGCTGCCCTTTTCGTGCGGTACCGGTGCATTGAAACACCGGGACGGTGCGAAGCTTACTTCGCCTTGCCGTTGGCGCGTACGCCGAACTTGTTCTTGAACTTCTCGACGCGGCCTGCCGTGTCCATGATCTTTTGCTGACCCGTGTAGAACGAGTGCGATTCCGACGACACTTCGATCTTGGCGAGCGGGTAGGTCTTGCCATCGAGTTCGATGTTTTCACGCGTCTGGATCGTCGAGCGCGTGATGAACTTGAAGCCGTTCGACATGTCTTGGAAGACGACTTCGCGGTAATTCGGGTGGATGCCTTCTTTCATGGTCTTTCCTTGGTGAGAGCGGTAGCCAACCCGCCGCTTGCCGTGCCGGATCGCGCAATTTGCGCGGATCAGCGGACGTCAAGCCCGGCGCGAGCCACTTGCCTAAGGTCGAAAAACGGCGATTATGCCAGAAAATCAGACGGTTGACGAATAATTTTCATCATGCGTCGAGGGCGCCGGTCCCGGCCGGATCCTGCCGGTAGTAGCGGGCGAGCAGCCGGTAGAGCTCCGGAAATTCGCACTCGAACGCGCGCGGCCGCACGAACAGCGCCTCGCTGCACACCGCGAAGAACTCCGACGGGTGATCTGCCGCATAGGGATCGATCAGCGAGTCGCGCTCGAAGCGCGCCCACGCGCGATCCGGCACCGCATCGACCCGTGCGCAGAACTGGTCGTACGCGTGCTCGAACACGTCGGCCCACGCCTGCGCGTCCAGGTGCGGCGCGTGCCAGCGGCGAAAGAGGGGCGGATACCCGTCGGCCTCGCCATTGACCATGTCGATCTTGTGCGCGAACTCGTGGATCACGACGTTGTACGCGTCGCGGCCGTCCGTCATCTGCGCGTCTTCCCACGACAGGATCACCGGGCCGCCTTCCCATGCTTCGCCGCTCGCATCCTGCTCGACTTCATGCACGACACCGTCCTCGTCCTGCACCGTCTTGCGGATCACGAATTCGCCCGGATACACGACGACGCCGACCCAGCCGTCGTACAGCGACAAATCGAGATTCAGCACGGGCAGGCACGCCTGCACGGCGATCGCGACGATCATCTCGTCGGTCAGCTCGAGCCCGTGCGCGGTCGAAAACGATTTCTTCGCGATGAACAGGCTCGTCAGCTCGCGCAGCCGGCCCAGGTCGCCGGGCGGCAGCGCGTCGAGGAACGGCAGGCGCGCGACGGTGTCTTGCCACAACGCATCGGCAATCGGATGGCTGCGCAGCGCGCGGTCGCGGCGGCGGTCATCGAACCAGCGGGTCAGTTTCGAGAGCATGGAGGCGGCGCGGGAGAATCCAAAGCCTGTCTTTTAACTCAATCGATCTCTTTTTGCCATGCCGCAAAGAGGCCGCCGACCAGCGCGACGCCCGCGAGGAAATAGAAACCGTCGAGCGACGCAAGGAACGACGCCTGTTGCGCGACCATCCGCGCGATCGATGCGATCGCGAGCGCGTGCGCGTCGTTCAGTGCATGGCCGGCGGCCGCATAGCTGCGCGTGAGGGCGTCGATGGTCTGCTGGAACATCGGATCGAACACGTTCGCGCGTTCGACGAGCCGCGTCTGGTGTACGGCCAGCCGGTGCTGCTCCACGATGATCACCGACGACGTCGCGAACGAGATCGTCAGCTGGCGCACGATGTTCTTGAGCCGATAGCCGTGCGTGTATTCGTCGATCGCGAAGATGCGGAACGTGAGGTTCGCGACCGGCAGCACGATGAACAGCAGCAGTAAGCCGCGCAGCAGCAGCGGGATGATCAGCGCGGCCTCGCCGACCTGAGGCGTCATCCGTGTCATCCACAGCGCGGCCGTGATCGCGATCGCGAAACCCGGCACCACGAACCATTTCTTGTGCGCGACGAACTTCGCATAGCGCAGGTAGGCGAACAGCGCGGTGGCCGAAATCAGCGACATCGTGCCGACCAGGCGCCCGGCATTCTCGACCGGATAGCCGAGGCCGCCTTCGAGCAAGCGGGAGGTCAGGTAGCTGAAGCCGGTCGACTCATAGTAATAGAACATGTACAGCAGCAGTCCGACCTGGAACGTGCGCTCGCGAAACGCATGCAGCCGCACGAGCGGTGTCGGATGGTTCCACTGGTGATACGCGAACCACGCGAGCGCGCCGAGGCCGGCGAACGTCAGCATGATCAGCATCGGCGAGCCGCTGTAGAGCTGATAGTGCACCTGCTGCAGCACGATCTGCAGCGCGCCTTGCGCGAGCGCGAACACGACGTACGGCCAGAAATGCCCGGAGCCGCGTTCGTCGTCGGGTGTCCTGCCCGAATCGGGCAGCGTGAGGAGCGCGAGGATCGCGAACGCGATGCCCGCGGGCGCCGTGCACGCGAACAACGCGCGCCACGTCGAATGCGCGACGAGCAATCCGCCGACGATCGGCGCAAGCGCGCTGCCGAGCAGGATCATGATCAGGAACGCGCGCGTGGCGGGCGGCCGCTCCTGGGGCTTGAAGCTGATCTGGATCAGGATCCGGCACGCACCCATCATCGGGCCGATGAAGTAGCCCTGGAAGCCGCGCGCGAACGCAAGCTCGAGCGACGTGTCGGCGAGCGCGGCCGCGATCGCGCCGAACGAGAACATCAGCATGGAGCCGGCGACGTAGCGGCGATGCCCGAGCCGGTCGACCCACCATTGCTGCTGCAGGATGCCGAGCACGGCCATGACCGCATACGCACTCGACGACCACACGAGTTCGTCGGGCGACGCGTTGATGCCGCCCGCGATGTAGCTCGCGAAGAACGAGAACGCCGCGTTGTCGAAGTAGTCGATGCCGGTGACGAGCGCAAGCGCCCACGGGAACAGGTCCGCGCGCAGGTTGGCGCGGCTCCAGAGCGGCGAGCGACCGGGCGCGACGTTCATCCGCGGTCCTTGCGCGCGCGTCGTGCGCCGGCCTCGGCCTGCCGCTGCGCGATCAGCGTGTCGGGGTTTTCGCCGGCGAGGCGTCGTTCGACGTAGTCGATGTCGTGCTGCAGTTCCTTGCGCAGCGCGACGGCTTCCTTCAGTTCGCGCTGGACGGCCGCGATCCGCCGGTCGAGCGTGTCGATCTGTCCGGCCAGCCCCGTGCGGATGTCGCGCAGCGACGCGTCCGAATAGCGGCGCCGGCCGTCGCCCGTTTCTTCGAGCGGGCGCTTGAGCATCTCGGTGATACCGTGCAGCGAAAAGCCGAGCGCGCGCAGCCGCAGGATGCGCGCGAAGCGTTCGAGATCGGCGTCGTCGTAAAGGCGATAGCGGCCGCCGCTACGCGACGGCGTGACGAGCCCGCGCTCTTCGTAATACTTCAGCGTGCGCGGCGTGACGCCGAGCCGCGACGCGGCATCGCTCACGGTCAGCAGCGCGGGGGAGGTGGCGTTCGGCATCGGGATGGCTGAACCTGGGTCGGGGTGAAGGCGCAATTATAGATTAACCTGTACGTTCACGTTCAGGTTGGGGCGAAAAAACGGCCGCCGGGCGCAACGCGCGGGCGGCCATTCGTTGCGGGGCGAGGGCGATCAGCCGCCGCGGCGCATCAGGTCGAAGAACTCGGAGTTGCTCTTTGTCTGGCGGATCTTGTCGAGCAGGAATTCCATCGCCTCGACTTCGTCCATGTCGTGGATGAACTTGCGCAGCACCCAGATCTTCTGAAGGATCTCGGGCTTGATCAGCATTTCTTCGCGGCGCGTGCCCGACTTGTTCAGGTTGATCGACGGGTAGACGCGCTTTTCCGCGAGACGGCGCTCGAGGTGCACTTCCATGTTGCCGGTGCCCTTGAACTCTTCGTAGATCACGTCGTCCATGCGGCTGCCGGTTTCGATCAGCGCGGTGCCGATGATCGTCAGCGAACCGCCTTCCTCGATGTTGCGTGCGGCGCCGAAGAAGCGCTTCGGACGCTGCAGCGCGTTCGCGTCGACACCGCCCGTCAGCACCTTGCCCGACGCCGGGATCACGGTGTTGTATGCGCGCGCGAGACGCGTGATCGAGTCGAGCAGAATCACGACGTCGTGCTTCATTTCGACGAGGCGCTTGGCCTTTTCGATCACCATTTCGGCGACCTGCACGTGACGCGTGGCTGGTTCGTCGAACGTCGATGCGATCACTTCGCCGGCGACCGAGCGCTGCATTTCGGTCACTTCCTCAGGGCGTTCGTCGATCAGCAGCACGAACAGGATCACGTCCGGGTGGTTCTGCTTGATCGCGTGAGCGATGTGCTGGAGCATCACGGTCTTGCCCGACTTCGGCGACGCAACCAGCAGGCCGCGCTGGCCCTTGCCGATCGGCGCGATCATGTCGATGATGCGGCCCGTGACGTTTTCCTCGCCGCGCATTTCGCGTTCGAGCGACAGCGGCTTGTTCGGGTGCAGCGGCGTGAGGTTCTCGAACATGATCTTGTGTTTCGAGGCCTCGGGCGGCTGCCCGTTGACTTTGTCGACCTTCACCAGCGCGAAGTAGCGCTCGCCGTCCTTCGGCGTGCGGACTTCACCTTCGATGGTGTCGCCGGTGTGCAGGTTGAAGCGGCGGATCTGCGACGGGCTGATATAGATGTCGTCGGTGCTCGCGAGGTACGACATTTCCGGCGAGCGCAGGAAGCCGAAGCCGTCCGGCAGCACTTCGAGCGTACCGTCGCCGAAGATCGTCTCTCCCGTCTTGGCGCGCTTTTTGAGAATGGCGAACATCAGCTCCTGCTTGCGCAGGCGGTTCGCGTTTTCGATCTCCAGGCCATTGGCCATTTCGATCAGTTCGGAGACGTGCAGAGACTTGAGCTCGGATAAATGCATACGGAGAACCCGCCAGGGAGGAGAAGCGACGAAAAGAAATATGGGAGGAGGGCGAGCGGAAGCGCTCTGAGACTTAATGCGTCTTGTAGACGTTTTTTGATTCTAGCATAGGCCGATTCGTGCCTGAGCGGCCGATCGGTGGCTTGACGGCGGACGTGTTGTCGGTTGACAACACGTCCGCGCAACGGCCGGTATTACAGGTGGCTGTCCAGGAATGCGGTGAGCTGCGACTTCGACAGCGCGCCGACCTTCTGTGCGGCGGCCGCGCCGTTCTTGAACAGGATCAGCGTCGGGATGCCGCGCACGCCGAACTTCGCGGGCGTTGCCTGGTTGTCGTCGACGTTGATCTTCGCGATCTGCAGCTTGTCGCCGTAATCCTTCGCGACTTCGTCGAGGATCGGGGCAATCATCTTGCACGGGCCGCACCATTCGGCCCAGAAGTCGACGAGCACGGGCTTGTCGGATTTGACGACGTCCTGTTCGAACGATGCGTCGCTGATGTGTTTGATCTGTTCGCTCATTGGGTCAATACCTCTTACGGTTCGGGGACTGCCTGCTCGGCGCGTTGCGGCGCGCCGGCCGCCTGATGGCGGCCGGCCGCTGCGGCAGGTCACTCCGCTCTCCGGAAAGGATGGGCGTGAGCGCTGCGGGCGCGGCTCGCGGGTCGTTCGGGCGTCATATTAGCCTAAATTGCTATCTGCTGCGGGCGGCGATAGTAGCCGCTACGCGAGTAGGGGTACGACGCGCCGTTCGACCGTTGCGTTTCGAAGATGGAGGCCCGCTCGCGAAATGCAAGAGGCGCCGTATGAGGTACATGGGCTTGCGCCGGATTTCCGCGCGTATCCGCGCACCGGCTGGCACGATCACGTGCATTGTTGCGAACAAACGGTCGCATTCGAACGGAAGCGGTGATAGAATATGCCGTGACGGGCCTCCTCGCATGGTGGGGCGGTGAACCTGGTCAGGTCGGGAACGAAGCAGCCACAATCGTTTTCCGCCAGTGCCGAGGGTTGGGCTCGTCACCTTTCCTTTCGCCCCATTCGCCGGGCGATTTTTATTTCCGCGTCATTCTTCGTCTTACCTGCGCTTTGCCCGTGTTCCGCACCGTTTCGCGTGTCGGCGCGACGCAGCGTTACTGATACAATTTCCCGATGACCTATCAAGTTCTCGCACGCAAGTGGCGTCCGAAGGATTTCGCTTCGCTCGTCGGCCAGGAGCACGTCGTCAGGGCGCTCACGCACGCGCTCGATGGCGGGCGTCTCCATCACGCCTATCTGTTTACCGGAACCCGCGGTGTCGGCAAGACGACGCTGTCGCGGATCTTCGCGAAGGCGCTCAACTGTGAAACCGGCGTCACGTCGCAGCCGTGCGGTGTGTGCCGCGCATGCCGCGAGATCGACGAAGGCCGCTTCGTCGACTACGTCGAGATGGATGCCGCGAGCAACCGCGGCGTCGACGAGATGGCCGCGCTGCTCGAGCGCGCGGTGTACGCGCCCGTCGATGCGCGCTTCAAGGTCTACATGATCGACGAAGTGCACATGCTGACGAACCACGCGTTCAACGCGATGCTGAAGACGCTCGAGGAGCCGCCGCCGCACGTCAAGTTCATCCTCGCGACCACCGATCCGCAGAAGATTCCCGTCACCGTGCTGTCGCGCTGCCTGCAATTCAACCTGAAGCAGATGCCGGCCGGGCACATCGTGTCGCACCTCGAGCGGATCCTCGGCGAAGAGCGGATCTCGTTCGAGCAGCAGGCGCTGCGCCTGCTCGCGCGTGCCGCGCAGGGCAGCATGCGCGATGCGCTGTCGCTGACCGACCAGGCGATCGCGTATTCGGCGAACGAAGTGACCGAGTCGGCGGTGTCGGGCATGCTCGGCGCGCTCGACCAGACCTACATGGTGCGTCTGCTCGATGCGCTCGCGGCCGCCAACGGCCCGGAGATCCTCGCGATTGCCGACGAAATGTCGCTGCGCAGCCTGTCCTTTTCCACCGCGCTGCAGGATCTCGCGAGCCTGCTGCACCGGATTGCCTGGGCGCAGTTCGCGCCGGGCTCGGTACTCGACGAATGGCCGGAAGCGGCCGACCTGCGGCGCTTCGCGCAGACGCTGAGCCCCGAGCAGGTTCAACTGTTCTATCAGATCGCGACGGTCGGACGGGCGGAGCTCGGCCTTGCGCCGGACGAATACGCCGGCTTCACGATGACGTTGCTGCGCATGCTCGCGTTCGAGCCGGCCGTGGGCGCCGGCAGTGCGCCGGGCGGCCAGCCGGCCATGCCGCGTGCCGTGCCTGCACCTGCGCCGCGTGCGGCCGCTGCTGCTGCTGCTGCGTCGGCTGCGGCACCCAAGCCAGCGGCGCCGGCGCCGGTAGCCGCGGAGGAAGCACGCCCGCAAGCGACCGCGCCGGTTGCGTCCGCCGCGCGTCCGTCGCCGGCGCAGTCCGGCGATGCGGCGATCGCGTCCGCCGAAAAGCCTGTTTCGACACCGGCGCCGGTATCGGTAGCCGCCGAAGCGCCGGTTGCGCCGCCGCGGGAAGCGAATCCGGCGCCTCAAGCGGCACCGGCGAGCGATGCGCCGCCGGCCGTTCGCAAGGAACCTGAGCCGCCTGCTGCTGCAATGCGCAACGACGAGCCGGCGGCGGCCGAACTGGCGCCGCGTGCCGCACCGGTCGAGCCGGCCGCTTCCGCGGCGCCTGCCGCGCGCCCATCGACCCGCGGTGGTGGCGCGGCTGCCGCACTCGACGTGCTGCGCAATGCCGGCATGCGCGTGTCGTCCGACCGCTCACGGGCGGGCGCCGCGCCGAAACCGCCGGCGGCGGCCCAGCCGGCTGCCGAGAAGCCGGCAGTGGCACGTCCTGCCGTGCAAGTGCCGACGCCGCGCGCGGCGGCCCGCGCGCCGCAGGCTGCCGACACGCGCCAGGCGCCGCCGCCGTGGGAAGACATTCCGCCGGACGAATACGTGCCGCTCAGCGCCGACGAGATGTTCGGCGGCGTGGCCGACGACGGCTTCGTCCCGGTATTCGACAGCGGCCCCGACGACGTGCGCATTGCGCCGAAGCCGGCGGACGCGCGTGCGTCTGCGCCGGTCGACACGCGTCCGCTGCCGCCCGCGATCGCGCTCGATCCGCTCGGCTTCGACGGCGAATGGCCGGCGCTGGCTGCGCGACTGCCGCTGAAGGGCGTCGCGTACCAGCTCGCGTTCAACAGCGAACTGACGGCCGTCGACGCAACGACGTTGAAGCTGTCCGTGCCGGTGCCGCAGTATGCGGATGCCGCCCAGGTCGCGAAGCTGAAGGCCGCACTGGCCGACGCGCTCGGCAAGCCTGTCGAGGTCGCGGTCGAGGTCGGGCCCGCACGGCGCACCGCGGCGGCGCTCGACGCGGCCGCACGCGCGGCACGCCAGCGCGAGGCCGAGCAGGACATTCATGGCGATCCGTTCGTCCAGCAACTCGTGCGCGACTTCGGCGCGCGTATCGTCGAAGGCTCGGTGCGGCCGCTCGCCGATGCGGTGCCGGACGGCACGCCGCCGACGCTGCATTGAACGAATCGCACCGCGACAGGCACAATCACGCCCGCACACATTGACCGGCACGCGCCGTGTGCCGGTTTTCATACGATCAAGAAGGAGTATTCCCATGTTGAAAGGCAACCTCGCCGGACTGATGAAGCAAGCGCAGCAAATGCAGGAAAACATGAAGAAGATGCAGGAGCAGCTTGCGCTGATCGAAGTCGAAGGGCAGTCGGGCGCAGGCCTCGTCAAGGTGACGATGACCTGCCGCAACGAAGTCCGTCGCGTGGCGATCGACCCGAGCCTGCTCGCGGACGACAAGGACATGCTCGAGGATCTGGTCGCGGCCGCGTTCAACGATGCCGTGCGCAAGGCCGAAGCGACGTCGCAGGAAAAGATGAGCGGCATGACCTCGGGCCTGCCGCTGCCCCCGGGCTTCAAGCTGCCGTTCTGAGCGCGGCGTCCGTTCAGCCCGATCAGCCTGTTCACCCCTCAGCCGCCGTATGAAACAGCCGTCCGCCCTGTCCGCGCTCGTCGAAGCGCTGCGCATATTGCCCGGCGTCGGGCCGAAATCCGCGCAGCGCATGGCGTACCACCTGATGCAGCACGATCGGGAGGGCGCGGAACGGCTCGGCCGGTCGCTCTTGTTCGCGACGGAGCACCTGCAGCACTGCGAGAAGTGCAACACGTTCACCGAAGCGCAGATCTGCGAGGTGTGCAGCGACGAGGAACGTGATCCGACGCTGCTGTGCGTCGTCGAGACGCCGGCCGACCAGATCATGCTTGAGCAGACAATGACGTATCGCGGGCTGTATTTCGTGCTGATGGGGCGGCTGAGCCCCCTCGACGGGATCGGCCCGAAGGAAATCCATTTCGACCGCCTCGTGCGGCGCGCGTCCGATGGCGTCGTCAAGGAGGTCGTGCTCGCGACCAACTTCACGAACGAGGGCGAAGCCACCGCACACTACCTCGGCCAGACGCTGAAGGCGCGCGGGCTCGCGGTCACGCGCCTCGCGCGCGGCGTGCCGGTGGGCGGCGAGCTCGAATACGTCGACGCCGGCACCATCGCCCGCGCGATGCTCGACCGCCGCACGATGTAAGCCGGGCGCCGCCGGCCGGCGGCGCCGTTCCTCATGCCAGGGAGACACATGAGCACCAGCCAGGGCCCGCTCGCGGGCGTCAAAGTGCTCGAATTCGGGACGCTGATCGCGGGGCCGTTCGCGTCACGCCTGTTTGCCGAATTCGGCGCGGAAGTGATCAAGATCGAGGATCCGAACGGCGGCGACCCGCTGCGCAAGTGGCGCAAGCTGCATCCGGAGCAGGGCGGCACGTCGCTGTGGTGGTCGGTCCAGGCGCGCAACAAGAAATCGGTCACCCTCAACCTGAAATCCGATGCCGGCAAGGCGATCGCGCGGCAACTCGCGCGCGAGGCCGACATCGTGATCGAAAACTTCCGCCCGGGCCTGCTCGAGAAGCTCGGGCTCGGCTACGACGTGCTGTCGGCCGACAATCGCGGTCTCGTGATGGTGCGCCTGTCCGGCTACGGGCAGACGGGCCCATACCGCGACCGGCCCGGCTTCGGCGCGATTGCCGAATCGATGGGCGGATTGCGTCACATCACCGGCTATCCGGAGCTGCCGCCGCCGCGCATCGGCATCTCGATCGGCGACTCGATCGCCGCGTTGCATGGCGTGATCGGCGCGATGATGGCGCTCCATCACCGCAACATGAACGGCGGCACGGGGCAGGTGGTCGACGTCGCGCTGTATGAAGCGGTGTTCAACATGATGGAGAGCGTGGTGCCCGAGTACGGCGTGTACGGGATGGTGCGCGAGCGCACCGGCGCGTCGCTGCCGGGCATCGTGCCGTCCAACACCTACGCGTGCCGCGACGGCAGCATCGTGATCGGCGGCAACAGCGACCCGATCTTCAAGCGGCTGATGAAGGCGATCGAACGCGACGACCTGGCCGACGATCCGGCGCTCGCGCGCAACGACGGACGCGTGCCGCGCACGCAGGAAATCGACGACGCAATCGCCGCGTGGCTCGCACCGCGTACGATCGATGACGCGCTGACCGTGCTCAACGCGGCCGACGTGCCGGCCGGGCGCATCTACAGCGCCGCCGACATGTTCACCGATCCGCAGTTCGTCGCGCGGCAGATGATCCAGCGTTTCAAGCTGGCCGACGGCACCGACATCCCGCTGCCGAACATCACGCCGAAGCTGTCCGACACGCCAGGCGAAACGCGCTGGCTCGGGCCCGAGCTCGGCGAGCATACGGACGAGGTGCTGCGCGGCCTCGGCTACGACGCGCAGGCGATTGCCGCGCTGCGCGAGGCCGGCGCGATCTGAGCTTCCCGGAACCTGGCGCGGCGCGCCGGGCCCGCCGCAGGGGCGGCTCGCCGCGAGACGCCGTTCGCGGCGGAAAACCCGGGGCGCAGTCCGGTGTTTTCCCGAACGCGCAACGCCGCCGCGCGATGCGGCGGCGCACTGCGCACGCGTCGTGCGTGGACGCGTCCGCAGCTGCCGGACTGTCGCTCTCGCGCCATCTTTCCTCGGTTACAATCGCCGGATGCGAATCCTACTCAGCAACGACGACGGCTATCTCGCCCCCGGTCTCGCCGCGCTCAGCGACGCGCTGCTGCCGCTGGCCGACCTCACGGTGATCGCCCCCGAGCAGAACTGCAGCGGCGCATCGAATTCCCTCACGCTGTCGCGGCCGCTGTCGGTGCAGCGTGCGGCGAATACGGGTTTCTTCTACGTGAACGGCACGCCGACCGATTCGGTGCACGTTGCGTTGTCGGGGATGGCCGATGCGCGGCCGGACCTCGTCGTGTCGGGGATCAACAACGGCCAGAACATGGGCGAAGACACGCTCTATTCAGGGACAGTTGCGGCCGCGACCGAAGGCATCATGTTCGGTATGCCGGCCATCGCGTTCTCGCTGGCCGACAAGGGCTGGGCCCATCTGGCCGACGCCGCGCGCGTGGCCGCGGAAATCGTCGAGCACTATCTTGCGCATCCGCTGCCGGGCCAGCCGCTGCTGAACGTCAATATTCCGAATCTGCCGTACGACGAACTGAAAGGCTGGAAGGTCACGCGCCTCGGCAAGCGTCATCCGTCCCAGCCGGTGATTCGCCAGACCGACCCGCGCGGTGAGCCGATCTACTGGATCGGCGCGGCGGGCGAGGCGCTGGACGCGAGCGAAGGCACCGATTTTCACGCCGTCGTAAACGGCTTCGTGTCGATCACGCCGCTGCAGCTGGATCTCACGCATACGCAAATGCTGCCTGCCGCGCGCGAATGGGCGCGGGCAGGAGGACGGGCTTCATGAGCGGCGAGCGCGCGAAGCGGTTCCCGCTCGCGCTCGAAGATCTCAAGCGAGCGCCACGTAAAGCGGAGGGCCGGGCCGGCGAACGCCATGCGGCGATCGCGGTGCCGAAGGCCGTCGACAAGCCCGCTGCCGTGCTGAAGCCGGTGGCGGTGAAGTCAGGCGTCGCCCGCGCGCTGCCCGGCACGGTCGCCGCGAAGCCGGCGAGCGCGCCGAAACCGACCGTGCTGAAGCCCACGATGCCGAAGCCGGCCGCGCCGAGTGTCGCGCCGGCCGGTGCGTTCGCGCTGACCTCGGAACGTGTGCGCGAGCGCATGGTCGAACGCCTGCGCGCGAACGGCGTGACCGACGCGCGCGTGCTGGATGCGATGGCCGCGGTGCCCCGCCACATGTTCGTGGATCCGGGGCTCGCGACGCAGGCCTATGAGGATTCGGCGTTGCCGATCGGCCATCAGCAAACGATTTCAAAGCCGTCGGTCGTCGCGCGCATGATCGAGCTCGCGATGGCCGGCCGCACGCTCGAGCGCGTCCTCGAGATCGGCACCGGTTGCGGCTATCAGGCCGCCGTGCTGAGTCACGTGGCACGTGACGTGTATTCGATTGAACGCATCAAGCCGCTCTTCGAGCGCGCGAAGCTGAACCTGCGGCCGCTGCGCGTGCCGAACATCCGTCTGCATTACGGCGACGGGCGTGTCGGCCTGCCGTCCGCGGCCCCGTTCGACGCGATCGTGATCGCGGCGGCGGGGCTCGACGTGCCGCAGGCGCTGCTCGAGCAGCTCGCGATCGGCGGGCGGCTCGTCGCGCCGGTCGGCGGGCAGAGCGGGCAGCCCCAGGTACTCACGCTCGTCGAGCGTGTCGCGCACGCACAATGGCGAGAGTCCCGGCTTGATCGCGTTTTCTTTGTCCCTTTAAAATCCGGAGTGATTTGAAACCGATGAGTATGTTGCGCGCGATGCAAAACAACCGAACCAGGGAACCGCTCACGTTCGCCCAGCGCGCGATCTGTGTGGCCGCGTTCTCCACGCTACTGGCCGCCTGTGCGACGCGGCTCGACAACGCGCCCGTCGTCGATCGCTCCGGTTCGCTCGGCACGACCGCTGCAGCGCAGCCGGCGGTGCCGCTCGGCCCGCCGCCGCCCGGCTTCTACCGGGTGAAACCGGGCGATACGCTGTACCGGATCGCGCTCGAGAACGGGCAGAACTATCGCGATATCGCCAGCTGGAACAACCTGGCAAACCCGAATCAGATCGAAGTCGACCAGCTGTTGCGCGTCGCGCCGCCGGGTGGTGCCGCGGTTGCCGGCATGCCGGCCGCCGCACCGATCGCAGGTGCAGCCGTCGCGACCGCGCCGCTCAGCAGCGGCCCCGCGACGCCGGCCGCGGGCTCGTCCGCGATCACGCCACCGGCTGCGGCCGCATCGAGCGATACGGCCGCAGCACCGAGCGGCCCCGTGACGTTCGCGTGGCCCGTGCGCGGCCCGGTGCTGAACGGTTTCGACGACGCGAAGAACAAGGGCGTCAATATCGGCGGCACGTCCGGCGAGGCCGTGAAGGCGGCGGCCGATGGCCGCGTCGTCTATTCGGGCAATGGCCTGCGCGGCTACGGCAACCTCATTATCATCAAGCACGATGCAACTTACCTCACGGCGTATGCACACAATCGCGCTTTGATGGTAAAAGAGGGGGACGCGGTAACGAAGGGGCAGAAGATCGCCGAGATGGGTAATAGCGACGCCGACCGCGTGATGCTGCATTTCGAGGTTCGCCGGCAGGGTAAACCTGTCGATCCGCTGAAGTATTTGCCGCCTCAATAACCGAGACGACCATGCCGAAATCGAAGCGCCACGAGCCGCAAGCCGAGTCTGAGAAGATCAGTCGTGCCACGCAAGCATCGGTGGAGCGAGCTGGCGCTTCGACGGACGATGAAGACGACGTCGCGGAAAACGAACGTGATGCCGAGGCACGCGACGCCGAGGCGGACGGCGGCGACGACGAGCGCGAAGGCCGTACGGAAGCCGCGCCCGACGTCGACGATTTCCGCGCATTGCTGCAGGCCGAACTCACGGCCGACACCATCCAGCATTACCTGAACCGCATCAGCGTGAAGCCGCTCCTGACCGTCGAGGAGGAGCAGCGCTATTCCCGTCTCGCGAAGGCTGGCGAATTCGAGGCGCGGCAGGTGATGATCGAACGCAACCTGCGTCTCGTCGTCAGCATCGCGAAGGGTTACCTGAACCGCGGCGTGCCGCTGCTCGACCTGATCGAGGAAGGCAACCTCGGCCTGATGCACGCGATCGAGAAATTCGACCCGACGCGCGGCTTTCGCTTCTCGACCTACGCGACGTGGTGGATCCGGCAGAGCATCGAGCGGGCAATCATGAACCAGGCTCGCACCGTGCGCCTGCCCGTGCACGTGATCCGCGAACTGAACCAGGTGCTGCGCGCGAAGCGCCACCTCGAAAAGAATTCGATGTCGACGGGCGAGGCGGCCGAGCGCCGCGAAGCCAGCATCGACGACATCGCCTATCTCACCGGCAAGACCGCCGAGGAAGTCACCGACATCCTCGCGCTCAACGAGCACACCGCATCGCTCGACGCGCCGCTCGACCTCGATCCCGCGAGCAGCCTGCTCGACCTGCTGCCCGATGACCAGAGCCAGTCGCCCGACGCCGAGGTGCAGCACCGTGAGCTCGAGACGCTCACGCGCGCGTGGCTGTCGCGGCTGTCGGACAAGCACCGGCACGTGATCGAGCGCCGCTTTGGCCTGAACCACATCGAACCGGCCACGCTCGAGGAGCTGGCCGACGAGATGGGGCTCACGCGCGAGCGCGTGCGGCAGATCCAGCAGGAAGCGCTGGTGCGCCTCAAGCGGTTCTTCGCCTCCAATGGCGTGCGCAAGGACGCCGTTCTGTAACCGATGACACCGATTCTCGTTTTTGACATCGAGACCATTCCCGATGTCGACGGCATTCGCCGTCTGGAAGACCTGCCCGCGACGCTCGACGATGTCGCGGTGGCCGAACATGCGTTCGCCGCGCGCCGCGAGAAGACCGGCAGCGATTTCCTGCCGCATCACCTGCAGCGCATCGCGGCGATCTCCTGTGTGTTCCGCGACAACAACGGGTTCCGCGTGCGGTCGCTGGGCACGCCCCAGGACAACGAGGCGGCGCTGGTCCAGTCGTTCTATCGCGTGATCGAGAAATACACGCCGCAGCTCGTGTCGTGGAACGGCGGCGGCTTCGATCTGCCGGTGCTCCATTACCGTGCGCTCGTGCACGGGATCCCCGCGACCCGCTACTGGGATCTGGGCGAGGACGACCGCGACTTCAAGTGGAACAACTACATCTCGCGCTATCACTCGCGGCATACCGATCTGATGGACGTGCTCGCGATGTATCAGGCGCGCGCGAACGCGCCGCTCGACGCGCTCGCGAAGCTGTGCGGCTTTCCGGGCAAGCTCGGGATGGACGGCAGCCAGGTGTGGCCGGCATTCCGGGAAGGGCGGATCGAGGAAATCCGCAACTACTGCGAAACCGACGTCGTCAACACGTACCTGCTGTATTGCCGGTTCCAGCTGATGCGCGGCGGCCTGACGCCGAGCGAATATGCGGACGAGATCCTGCTCGTGAAGAATTCGCTCGCGCAGGAGCCGGCGTCGCACTGGGCGGAATACCTGGCCGGTTTCGACGCGTGACGCGGGCGGCCCGCGTCGTGGCCGCAATCAATCTCGATCGAGTTCAAGTATGACCGGCTGATGATCCGACGCGCGCACGTCGCCGTCGATCTCGCAGCGCGTGACGCGCGGCAGCAGCGTGTCGGTCACGAACACGAAATCGCACGCGAGCGGTCCGTCCGACCATTGCACCGTGTCGTAGATGCCGGCGGTCGGCGGCGGCGTGCGGCCGGGGTGCCGGGCGATCCACGCATCGACGAACGGCGGTGCGTCGGCGATCGGCTCCAGCAGGCGCCGGTACGCATCGCTATCGAATGCGCTGTTGAAATCCCCGCAGATGATCGCGTCGCGCGGCTGAGCGGTCGCGCTGAACGGCCCCGCGGCATTTTCCGCCGGCGCGGGCTGGTCCGCGTGCGCGCAGGCTTCGCGGTGCCGCGCGCGCAATGCGTCGACCTGCGCGAGTCGCTGGCGGGCCGAATAGTATTCGAGGTGCGTCGTGGCGACCCGCAACCGGCCGGACGGCGTTACCAGCTCGACATCGAGCGCGACGCGCGGCATCGACGGTGCACCCGCGTCGGCCGGCCACGGCAGCCACTGGCGCAGCACGCGCCCGACCGGCAGCCGGGTCGCGATCGCATTGCCGAACTGGCGGCGCGGCGCGTCGGATGCGAGCCCGGGCAGGTCGGCGCCGATCGCGTCGATGATCGTATAGCCGGGCAGCAACGTCGCCAGTTCGGCGAACTGGTCGGGGCCCGGCTGGCCGGGCAGTGCACCGAAGCCGCGCGTGACTTCCTGCAGGCACAGCACGTCGAAGTCGCCGAGCCGGCGGGCGGCGGCAATGGTGCGCGGGAGGTCGACGACGCCGTCCGCGTCCCGGCCCCATTGAATGTTCCAGTCGATCAGTCGCATGGTCGCCTCCTGATTCCTTCGCGAGCAGAATGTGTGCCGCCGGTTTGCGGGTGAGGTGCCGCGCATGCGGGCCGGTGGACGGGGCGCGTGCCCGCAGACCCGATCCGGGGTCACGCAACGCGGCGGGTAGGCCACGAGCGACGCTTGCGCGACGAAAGCGGACGATGCGGGCTTTCGTCGTCTACAATCTCGCCTTCTTCAACGTTTTGTCAGGAAAAGCTGGTGTCCGAAGCCGTCCCCACTTCTGCGCGCAAATCGAAAAATGCGCCCGTCGCGCCCGGGCCTGCCCCGGTTCTCGAGATCGAATCGCTCGACATGGAAGCGCGCGGTGTCGGCCGCACGGTGACCGAGGACGGCACGCCGGGCAAGGTCATCTTTGTCGAGGGCGCGCTGCCCGGCGAACGCGTGACTTATTCGAGCTACCGTCGCAAGCCGAGCTACGAGCAGGCGACCGTTGTGGACATTTTGCGCCCGAGCGTGCTGCGCACGGAGCCGAAGTGCAAATTCTTCGGCACTTGCGGCGGCTGCTCGATGCAGCACCTCGACATGCGCGCGCAGGTGGCGATCAAGCAGCGCGTGCTCGAGGACAACCTGTGGCACCTGTCGAAGCTGCGCGCCGAGACGATGTTCGCGCCGATCCACGGCCCGTCGTGGGGCTACCGCTACCGTGCGCGCCTGACCGTGCGCAACGTCGCGAAGAAGGGCGGCGTCCTGGTCGGGTTCCATGAAAAGAAGAGCAGCTATGTCGCCGACATGACGAGCTGCGAAGTGCTGCCGCCGCACGTGTCGGCAATGCTCGTGCCGCTGCGCCGGCTGGTCGAGGGGCTGTCGATTCGCGACCGGATGCCACAGATCGAGCTCGCGGTCGGCTCGCAGGTGACGGCGCTGGTGCTGCGCGTGCTGGAGCCGATCAATGCGGACGACGAAGCGCTGCTGCGCGCGTTCGCGGACGAGCACAAGGTGCAGTTCTGGCTGCAGCCGAAGGGCCCGGACACGGTGACGCCATTCTATCCGCTCGACGTGCCGCTCGACTACACGCTGCCCGAGTTCGGCATCCGCATGCCGTTCAAGCCGACCGACTTCACGCAGGTCAACCATCAGATCAACCGCGTGCTGGTGGGGCGCGCGCTGCGCCTGCTCGCGCCGTCGCGCGACGATCGCGTGCTCGACCTGTTCTGCGGGATCGGCAACTTCACGCTGCCGCTCGCGCGGCTGTCGCGCGAGGTGATGGGGATCGAGGGCAGCGAAACGCTGACGACGCGTGCGCTCGCGAATGCGCGCGAGAACGGCGTCGACGGCCACACGACGTTCGCGTGCCGAAACCTGTTCGAGGTGACGGGCGACGACCTCCGTGCGCTCGGCGCGTTCGACAAGTTCCTGATCGACCCGCCGCGCGAAGGCGCGCTCGCGGTATCGAAGGCGCTGGCCGAAATCGCGCAGAGCGGCGAAGGCCCGCTGCCGAAGCGCATCGTCTACGTGTCGTGCAATCCGTCGACGCTCGCGCGCGACGCAGGCCTGCTCGTGCATGAGGCTGGCTACCGGCTGAAGGGCGCCGGGGTCGTGAACATGTTCCCGAATACGTCGCACGTCGAATCGATCGCGTTGTTCGAGCGCGACTGAGCGGCCGGGCGGCGGACGTAAAAAAACCGGCCCTCGGGCCGGTTTTTTCATTGCGTGCCGTGAACGTCAGTTGCGGTTGCCGCCGAAGATGCCGAGCAGCGCGAGCAGGTTCGTGAACACGTTGTAGAGGTCGAGGTAGATCGCGAGCGTGGCCGAGATGTAGTTCGTCTCGCCGCCGTTCACGACGCGCTGGACGTCGAACAGCATGTAGGCCGAGAAGATCGCGATCGCGAGTACCGACACGGTGAGCATCAGCGCCGGCAGGTGCAGGAAGATGTTCGCGACCGAAGCCAGCAGGATCACGATCACGCCCATGAACAGCCACTTGCCGAGGCCCGAGAAATCGCGCTTGCTGACGGTGGCGATCGTCGCCATCGCGGCGAAAATGATGCCGGTGCCGCCGAACGCGAGCATGATCAGCGACGGGCCGTTCGAGAAGCCGAGGATGAAGCTCAGCAGCCGCGACAGCATCAGGCCCATGAAGAACGTGAAGCCGAGCAGCACGAACACGCCGGCCGCGCTGTTTTTCGTCCGCTCGATCGCGAACATGAAGCCGAACGCGATCGCGAAGAACGCGAGCAGGCTCATCATCGGGCTCGTGGCCGCGAACAGCGAGAAGCCCGTTGCGACGCCGACCCATGCGCCCAGCACCGTCGGAATCATCGACAGCGCAAGCAGCCAGTACGTGTTCCGCAGCACGCGATTGCGAACCTCCGCAGTGCTGACGGTGCCGCCGCGGCCGAAATTGTACGGATAGTCGTTCATGGTTTCTCCTAACATTGAACGCATGGGCGTTCGGGGCCGGTTCGGCGCGCGCGGTGTGCGGCGCAGCAAACCGGAGCAGCTATGGCTAAGATACGTTCCGCGTCGCTTGGTTTCAATGGCCGGGCGCCGCAAAAACATATGGATTCGAAACCTTTCATTCGTGTAAGGGTTCAATCGCAATGATACACGGGATCGTGCTACAATAGCGGATTCATTTGAACCTGTAACTTCTTAATTTCTTGGAGTTTTTATGGCAATCGAGCGCACCCTGTCGATCATCAAGCCGGATGCGGTGGCAAAGAACGTGATCGGCCAGATCTACAGCCGTTTCGAAGGCGCCGGCCTGAAGATCGTCGCATCGCGCATGGCGCACCTGTCGCGTGCAGACGCAGAGAAGTTCTACGCGGTTCACGCAGCACGTCCGTTCTTCAAGGATCTCGTCGATTTCATGATCTCGGGCCCGGTGATGATCCAGGTTCTGGAAGGCGAAGGCGCGATCCTGAAGAACCGCGACCTGATGGGCGCGACGGATCCGAAGAAGGCGGAAAAGGGCACGATCCGCGCCGACTTCGCAGACAGCATCGACGCGAACGCCGTGCACGGCTCGGACGCTGCCGAAACGGCTGCGGTCGAAGTTGCATTCTTCTTCCCGGAAATGAACGTCTACTCGCGCTAAGCTCTGGCTGGCAACAAGTAGGCAGGATCCAGCGCACGCGGCAAGGCAGCACATCATGACGAGCGAAACTTCCGTCAATCTTCTCGACTTCGATGCCGAGGGTCTTGTCGCGTACTGCGGCAGTCTCGGCGAGAAGCCGTTCCGCGCCAAGCAGTTGCAGCGCTGGATCCACCAGTACAACGCCGGCGATTTCGACGGCATGACCGATCTCGCGAAATCCCTGAGAGAAAAGCTCAAGGGCCGCGCGTCGATCGTGATGCCCGACATCGTCAGCGATAACGTTTCCACCGACGGCACGCGCAAGTGGCTGATCGATGTCGGAAACGGCAATGCGGTCGAAACCGTGTTCATCCCGGAAGAGACGCGCGGCACGCTGTGCGTGTCGTCGCAGGCCGGGTGTGCGGTCAACTGCCGCTTCTGCTCGACGGGCAAGCAGGGCTTCTCCCGCAATCTGTCGACAGCTGAAATCATCGGCCAGCTCCGGATGGCCGAATTTGCACTGCGTGCGTCGCTCGGTCGCGCGCCCGGTCCGAACGGCAAGGCCGAACGGGTCGTCACCAACGTGGTGATGATGGGCATGGGCGAGCCGCTGCTCAATTACAGTGCGGTCGTGCCCGCGATGCGGTTGATGCTCGACGACAACGCCTACGGCCTGTCGCGCCGCCGCGTCACGTTGTCGACGTCCGGCGTGGTGCCGATGATGGACCGCCTCGGCGCCGAATTGCCGGTCGCGCTCGCGGTGTCGCTGCACGCGCCGAACGATGCGCTGCGCGACGAGCTGGTGCCGCTCAACAAGAAGCATCCGCTTCGCGAGTTGATGGCCGCGTGCCAGCGCTATCTGAAAGTCGCGCCGCGCGACTTCATTACGTTCGAATATTGCATGCTCGACGGCGTCAACGACACCGAAGCGCATGCGCGCGAGCTGCTGGCCGTCACGCGTGACGTGCCGTGCAAGTTCAATCTGATCCCGTTCAATCCGTTTCCGGAATCGGGCCTCATCCGCTCGAAGCCGGAGCAGATCAAGCGCTTCGCGCAGGTCCTCATCGACGCGGGTGTCGTCACGACCGTGCGCAAGACGCGCGGCGACGACATCGACGCCGCGTGCGGCCAGCTGGCCGGCGCCGTGAAGGACCGCACGCGCCTGGCGGAGCGGACAGGCACAGCAGCAAAAATCATCGAAGTTCGGGCGGTTTGATGGGGATGCCCGGCCGGGAGCGCCTGGCCGGAAGCGCCTGTCCGGGGATGTCCGAATTTCCTGGCGGTACAACACGCGAATAGCGATCGGTCGCGGCGCCTCGGCGCCGCGCATGGTATGGACAGTTGCGAGTGCCGGACGGCGGGAGCCGGCGGCGTTCGCCAGTGAAGAAGAATCGACGCGAGGACAAGGATGAGTGAGCCGCAGCCGTCAAACGGCGCAGAGACGAATGCCGCGCAGCCGGCACCGGCGGGACTTGAAACGCTGGCAGCCGTCGGCAGCCGGCTGGCGCAGCTCCGGGAAGCGAAGGGCTGGACGGTCGACGACGTGTCGGCGCGGCTCAAGGTCGCTCCGCAGAAGCTGCGTGCGCTCGAGGCGGGCGATATCAGCCATTTGCCCGGCGTGACGTTCGCGCTCGGCGTCGTGCGCAGCTACGCGAAGATGCTCGGCGTCGATCCGGAGCCGTTCGCGCACGCGTTGCGCCGCGAGCGCGGGGTGCCGCAAGTCGACCTGTCGATGCCCGCTTCGTCGGGGACGGATCTGCCGCGCGGCCGCGTGTCGATTCCGCTCGGCGGCTCGTCGCGCCACCATCCGTGGCTGTGGGGGACGGCAATCGTCGTCGTCGCGGTGATCGCGGTACTCATGTGGCACACTGGCGGCGATTCGTCGAGCTGGCTCGCGCGCTTCAAGGGCGGCGGCGCCGAGCATGCAGCGGCGGCCAGCGCACCGGCGGCGTCCTCCGCCGAAGAGGCGGCCGCGGGCGGCGCGTCGACGGCGGCGGGCAATGACGCTCCGGCACAGGTCGTGGCGTCCGCCGTGGCGCCGCAGGCGGTTGCATCGGCTGCGCCGGCTCCGGCAGCCGTGGCGCCTGCGTCGCAATCCGTCGTCGCGACGGCGGCAGCGAGCAGCGCGGCCGTGCCGGTCCAGCCCGCGAGCGTCGTGGTGGCGGCAGGCCAGTCGATGGTCGAACTGAAGGTCAAGCAGGATTGCTGGTTCAGCGTGCGCGACAAGAACGGCAAGGAGCTGTTCTCGGCGCTGGTGCGGGCCGGCGAGACGAAGCAGGTCGCCGGCGACGGGCCGTTCAAGGTCACGATCGGCAACAAGGCCGGCCTCGACGCGGTCGCGTTCGACGGAAAACCTGTCGATCCGGCAAAATATTCGGCAGCGCGGGGTAACGTGGCGCGGTTCACGTTGCCCTGACGTCAAGCGCCGTGACGCGAGCCTGCCCTGGGCAGGCCGCGCGGGCACGGCGCTTTTTCAATTCATGCGCCGCGTTGCGGCGCATTCCGCGTAAATGGATCTATCGATGCAATCCGAAGCTCAATCCCCACGCAGCAGTCAGATTTGTTCAACCGAGCCGGTGTTCGGCGGGCATCAGCCGCGTCGCGTGTCGCATGCGGTGGATGTTCGTTGGGGCGGGCAGCTCGTGACGATCGGCGGCAATGCGCCGGTGCGCGTGCAGTCGATGACGAATACCGACACGGCCGATGCGATCGGCACGGCGATCCAGATCAAGGAACTCGCGAACGCGGGCTCCGAGCTGGTGCGCATCACGGTCAACACGCCGGAGGCAGCGGCTGCCGTGCCGGCGGTCCGCGAGCAGCTCGACCGGATGGGCGTGACCGTTCCGCTCGTCGGCGATTTCCACTACAACGGCCATCTGCTGCTGCGCGACTATCCGGGCTGCGCGGAGTCGCTGTCGAAGTACCGGATCAACCCGGGCAACGTCGGCCAGGGCGCGAAGCGCGACACGCAGTTCGCGCAGATGATCGAGGCGGCAGCCAAGTACGACAAGCCGGTGCGGATCGGCGTGAACTGGGGCAGTCTCGACCAGGACCTGCTCGCGCGCATGATGGACGAGAACGGCGCGCGTTCGCAGCCGTGGGATGCGCAGAGCGTGATGTACGAAGCGCTGATCCAGTCGGCGATCGGCTCGGCCGAGCGCGCGGTCGAGCTGGGCCTCGGCCGCGACCGCATCGTGTTGTCGTGCAAGGTCAGCGGCGTGCAGGACCTGATCGCCGTGTACCGTGAGCTGGGCCGCCGCTGCGGCTTCGCGCTGCACCTCGGCTTGACCGAGGCTGGCATGGGCTCGAAGGGCATCGTCGCGTCGACGGCCGCACTCGGCGTGCTGCTGCAGGAAGGGATCGGCGACACGATCCGCATTTCACTGACGCCGGAGCCGGGCGCGTCGCGCACGGGTGAGGTGATCGTCGGCCAGGAAATCCTGCAGACGATGGGCCTGCGCTCGTTCGCGCCGATGGTGATCGCGTGCCCGGGCTGCGGCCGCACGACGAGCACGCTGTTCCAGGAACTCGCGATGCAGATCCAGACCTACCTGCGCGAGCAGATGCCGGTCTGGCGCAAGGCGTATCCGGGCGTCGAGAAGATGAACGTCGCGGTGATGGGTTGCATCGTCAATGGCCCGGGCGAGTCGAAGCACGCGAACATCGGCATCAGCCTGCCGGGTTCGGGCGAGAACCCGGCCGCGCCCGTCTTCATCGACGGCGAGAAGGTCAAGACGCTGCGCGGCGAGCGGATCGCCGAGGAATTCCAGCAGATCGTCAGCGACTACGTCGCGCGCAACTACGGCCGCACCGAGGCCGTGAACTAAATTCGTCCACACACACGAACGATGACTGAACAGAAACGCAAGATCGAGAAGCTCACCGGCGTCAAGGGCATGAACGACATCCTTCCGCAGGATGCCGGCCTCTGGGAGTTCTTCGAAGCTACCGTGAAATCGCTGCTTCGCGCATACGGCTATCAGAACATCCGCACGCCGATCGTCGAGCACACCCAGCTGTTCACGCGCGGCATCGGCGAAGTCACGGACATCGTCGAGAAGGAGATGTACAGCTTCACCGACGCGCTGAACGGCGAGAACCTGACGATGCGCCCGGAGAACACCGCGGCCGTCGTGCGCGCGTCGATCGAGCACAACATGCTGTACGACGGCCCGAAGCGCCTGTGGTACATCGGCCCGATGTTCCGTCACGAGCGTCCGCAGCGCGGCCGCTACCGCCAGTTCCATCAGGTCGGCGTCGAGGCGCTCGGCTTCGCGGGCCCGGATGCGGATGCCGAGATCATCATGATGTGCCAGCGCCTGTGGGACGACCTCGGGCTGACCGGCATCAAGCTCGAGATCAACTCGCTCGGCCTCGCCGAAGAGCGCGCCGCGCACCGCGTCGAACTGATCAAGTACCTCGAGCAGTTCGCCGACGTGCTGGACGAGGACGCGAAGCGCCGCCTGTATACGAACCCGCTGCGCGTGCTCGACACGAAGAATCCCGCACTGCAGGAAATCGCGCAGAACGCGCCGAAGCTGATCGACTTCCTCGGCGACGAGTCGCGTGCCCACTTCGAAGGGCTGCAGCGCCTGCTGCTCGCGAACAACATCCCGTTCAAGATCAACCCGCGTCTCGTGCGCGGCCTCGACTACTACAACCTGACCGTGTTCGAGTGGGTGACCGACAAGCTCGGCGCGCAGGGTACCGTCGCGGCCGGCGGCCGCTACGATCCGCTGATCGAGCAGCTCGGCGGCAAGCCGACGGCCGCATGCGGCTGGGCGATGGGCATCGAGCGCATTCTCGAGCTGCTGAAGGAAGAGGATCTCGCGCCCGAGCAGGAAGGTGTCGACGTGTACGTGGTGCACCAGGGCGAGACGGCGCGCGAACAGGCGTTCATCGCGGCGGAGCGTCTGCGCGACACGGGCCTCGACGTGATTTTCCACTGCAGCGCCGACGGCGCGCCGTCGAGCTTCAAGTCGCAGATGAAACGCGCCGACGCGAGCGGTGCCGCGTTCGCGGTGATCTTCGGCGAAGAAGAGGTGGCGAACGGCACGGTGGGCGTGAAAGCGCTGCGCGGTGCGGGCCAGGAAGGGGAAAAGAACGTTCAGCAGACCGTACCGGTCGAAAGCTTGACCGAATTCCTAATCAATGCGATGGTTGCATCCGCCGAAGACGGCGACGACTGATCGCGCTGGCATTCGCTCGACAAGAAAAGCCTGAACAGGAAGGAATCGCTCGCCGATGAGTTATCACGACGAACAAGAATCGATTGAAAGTCTGAAGGCGTGGTGGGCCCGCTGGGGCAACCTCACCACGTGGATCGTGCTCGCGGCGCTTGTCGTCGCGGCCGGTTTCAATGGCTGGAATTACTGGCAGCGCCGTCAGGCTGCCGAGGCGTCCGGGTTGTACGAGCAGGTCCAGAAGGCCGCCGCCGCGAACGACAAGGCGACGATGGCCCGTGCGGCCGCCGACATGGAAGACAAGTTCGGCAGCACGCCGTATGCGCAGATGACGGCGCTCACGGCTGCGAAGACGCTGTATGCGGCCGGCGACGCGGCAGGCGCGAAGGCGCAGCTGCAATGGGCCGCCGATCACGCCAAGGACGACGAGTACAAGCAGATCGCGAAGCTGCGCCTCGCGTCGCTGCTGCTCGACGAGAAGGCATACGACGCGGGTCTCGCGCTGCTGGCCGGCACGCCGGTCGATGCATTCAAGGGCCTCGTGGCCGATCGCCGCGGCGATCTGCTGGCTGCGCAAGGCAAGACCGACGATGCGCGCGCCGCGTACAAGCTTGCGCTCGACGGCCTGTCGCAGGACGACCAGTCCGCGCGCCAGCTCGTGCAGTTCAAGCTGGACGCGCTCGGCGGCTGATCCCGGTCCCCTCAACCTCTTAACTCTGCTTCGCTAACCGATGAATTTGCTGAAACGTTACGCTGTGCCCGTTGCCTGCGCGGCGGCTGTCCTGGCATTGGCGGCCTGCTCGTCGTCGAAGGACGCGCGCCGCGTGCCGACGCCGCTCACCGAGTTCAAGCCCGTCATGGACGTGCAACAGGTCTGGAAGGCGAGCGTCGGCAAGGGCGGACGCTACCTGTTCTCGCCGGTGGCCGTGGGCGACGCCGTCTACGCGGCGGGCGAGAACGGTTCGGTCGAGAAGATCGACGCGAAGACGGGCCAGACGCTGTGGCGCGCGAAGGTCGGTTCGGACCTGTCGGCCGGTGTCGGCAGCGACGGCAACCTGACTGCGGTCGGTGCGCTGAAGGGCGGCGTGTTCGTGCTCGGTCCCGACGGCAAGCTGCTGTGGAAGACGGCCGTGCAGGGCGAGATTTTCTCGCCGCCGCTGGTTGGCAACGGTCTCGTGATCGTTCGCACGATCGACGGCCAGGTGATCGCGTTCAACGCGCAGACGGGCGAGCAGAAGTGGAACTACCGCAACCGTGCGGTGCCGCTGAATCTGCGCGTGTCGGCGGGCATGACCTTCGCGGGCGATGCGGCCGTGCTGGCCGGCTTCCCCGGCGGTGGCCTGGTCGCGATCAACCTGCAGACGGGCGAGCCGTTCTGGCAGACGCCCGTGTCGTTCCCGAAGGGCGTGACCGAAGTGGAGCGCATCAACGACGTCAGCGGTCCGCCGACGCTCGTGGGTGCCGAAGCATGCGCGGTCACGTTCCAGGGTCAGCTCGGCTGCTTCGATGCGAACTCGGGTCGTCCGCTGTGGGAAAAGGCGTTCTCGAGCCGCAGCGGCCTTGCTCAGGACGATTCGGTCGTCGCTGGCGGCGACGACTGGTCGGTCGTGACGGCCTACGACGCGGCGAGCGGCAACCAGCTCTGGCGCAACGACAAGCTGAAGAGTCGCGATGTCGGCGTGCCTTACCTGCTCGGCCATGCGGTCGTGATGGGCGACTACCAGGGCTTCGTGCACTTCCTGTCGCGCGAGGACGGCAGCTTCATCGCCCGGATGAAGACCGACGGCAGCGCGATTACGGCGGCGCCGGTCCTGGCGGGCAATACGCTCGTCGTGCAGACGAAGGACGGCGGCCTGTACGGGTTCCGTCCGCGCTGACGCGCACGAAACAGGCGCAATCGCGGTGCGGCGGGCGAATCCCGCGCGCCGCGGTCGCGCGGCATGAAGGCGGCCGGTGTCCCCGGCCGCTCGGTATTTGAAAGGCAGTTCGCAACGAAAGACGACGGCGCGCAACGCGCGCCCGGCGCGCGCATCCGGCGCGGCGCGAATTCGTGATATTTTCATTCAGCGCAGCCGCCCGCAGCAGCGGGCCTCCCGCTGCTGCGCACCACCGTAGAAAACACAGATGAAACCGGTCATTGCCCTCGTTGGGCGCCCCAATGTGGGGAAATCCACGCTGTTCAACCGGCTCACGCGCTCGCGCGATGCGCTGGTCGCCGACTTGCCGGGTCTGACGCGCGATCGCCATTACGGCGAAGGGCGGGTCGGCGCACGGCCGTACCTGGTCGTCGATACCGGCGGCTTCGAACCCGTCGCGAAGGACGGCATCCTGCACCAGATGGCGCGCCAGACGCGGCAAGCGGTCGAGGAAGCCGATGTCGTCGTGTTCATCGTCGACGGCCGTAACGGGCTCGCGCCGCAGGACAAGGCGATCGCCGACTACCTGCGCAAGACCGGCCGGCCGATCTTCCTGGTCGTCAACAAGGCCGAAGGGATGAAGTACACGGCGGTCGCGACGGACTTCTACGAGCTCGGGCTCGGCGATCCGCGCGCGATCTCGGCCGCGCACGGCGACGGCGTGACCGACATGATCAACGAGGCGCTGGAAGTCGCCTACGCGGGCCAGCCCGAGGAAGCGGACGAGGACGATCCGTCGCGCGGCATCAAGATCGCGATCGTCGGCCGGCCGAACGTCGGCAAGTCGACGCTCGTGAACGCGCTGATCGGCGAGGACCGCGTGATCGCGTTCGACATGCCGGGCACGACGCGCGATTCCATCTACGTCGACTTCGAGCGTAACGGCAAGAACTACACGCTGATCGACACCGCAGGCCTGCGGCGTCGCGGCAAGGTGTTCGAGGCGATCGAGAAGTTCTCGGTCGTGAAGACGCTGCAGTCGATCTCGGACGCGAACGTCGTCATTCTTCTGCTGGATGCGCAGCAGGACATTTCCGACCAGGACGCGCACATCGCCGGCTTCGTCGTCGAGCAGGGCCGCGCGCTCGTGATCGGCGTCAACAAGTGGGACGGTCTCGACGACCACGCGCGCGATCGCGCGAAGGCGGATCTGACCCGCAAGCTGAAATTCCTCGACTTCGCGAAATCGCACTATATTTCGGCCGCGAAGAAGACCGGCATCGGCGCGCTGATGCGCTCGGTCGACGATGCGTACGCGGCCGCGATGGCGAAGCTGCCGACGCCGAAGCTCACGCGCGCGCTGATCGAGGCCGTCGAATTCCAGCAGCCGCGTCGTCGCGGCCCGGTGCGTCCGAAGCTGCGCTACGCGCACCAGGGTGGCCAGAATCCGCCGCTGATCGTCATCCACGGCAACGCGCTCGACGCCGTGACGGAAACGTACAAGCGCTACCTCGAAAACCGCTTCCGCGAAACTTTCTCCCTGACCGGGACTCCATTGCGCATAGAGTTCCGTTCGTCGCACAACCCGTACGCGGACAAGGGCTGAAGCATGCCTGCCACGCGTGTCCCACAAGGCATAGGCCGCAAGGCCAGTGCCCGGGCGGGGCAGGCAAAATCGGCTATAGTGTAGCGATTGGCGCCGGCTCTCTTTTTCTTCGTCGCCAATCCAGTTCAACCTGCAAAAAAAGATGGAGTACGCCATGAGCAACAAAGGGCAATTGTTACAAGACCCGTTTTTGAACGCACTGCGCAAAGAGCACGTTCCCGTTTCGATCTACCTCGTCAACGGCATCAAGCTGCAAGGGAACATTGAATCGTTCGACCAGTACGTCGTGTTGCTCCGTAATACGGTGACCCAGATGGTCTACAAGCACGCCATCTCGACGGTCGTGCCGGCGCGCCCGGTGAATTTCCACCCGGACGCGGAAGCCTCGTCCTAACCCATTGCAGCGGCCGGCATCCGGTCGCCGCGAGCGACCGATGCCAGCCGCCTTATCTTGACACCCGATAATTTGATCAACGCAGCGCTCGTCGGCATCGACTTCGGCAAGACCGATTTCGAAGCCAGTCTCGAAGAACTCAGTCTTCTTGCCTCCAGTGCGGGGGCTCGTCCCGCCGTCACCCTCACGGGCCGTCGCGCCAGTCCCGATGCCAAGATGTTCATCGGCAGCGGCAAAGCCGAAGAACTACGGCTCGCCTGCGACGCGCACAACGTCGAAATCGTCATCTTCAATCACGCACTTGCACCGGCCCAGCAACGTAATCTGGAGCAGGCGCTTAACCGGCGCGTGGTCGATCGCACGAGCCTCATCCTCGATATCTTCGCGCAGCGCGCCCGCAGCCACGAAGGCAAGCTGCAGGTCGAGCTCGCGCAGCTGCAATATCTGTCGACCCGGCTGATTCGCGCGTGGACTCACCTGGAGCGGCAAAAGGGCGGTATCGGCCTGCGCGGCCCCGGCGAAACCCAGCTCGAAACCGACCGACGGCTGATCGGCGAGCGCATCAAGATGCTGAAGTCGCGGCTCGACCGGCTGCGTCGGCAGCACAGCACGCAGCGTCGCCAGCGCGCGCGCAGCGGCACGATGTCGGTATCGCTCGTCGGCTATACGAACGCGGGCAAGTCGACGCTGTTCAATGCGCTGACGAAAGCGCAGGCCTATGCGGCCGACCAGCTGTTCGCCACGCTCGATACGACATCGCGGCGCGTGTACCTGGGCGACGAAGTCGGCCAGATCGTCGTGTCCGATACGGTCGGGTTCATCCGCGAACTGCCGCACCAGCTGGTGGCCGCGTTCCGCGCGACCCTGGAGGAAACGATCCATGCGGATCTGCTGCTGCACGTGGTCGACGCATCGAGTGCGGTGCGGCTCGAGCAGATCGAGCAGGTCAACGGCGTGCTGCACGAGATCGGCGCGGACACGATCCGGCAGGTGCTGGTGTTCAACAAGATCGACGCCGTGCCCGAATTGGCGGCCCGCGGCGATGCGGTCGAGCGGGACGAGTATGGTAATATTTCGCGCGTCTTTTTGAGCGCGCGCACCGGTCAGGGTCTTGACGCGTTGCGTGCCGCCATCGCCGAAATCGCCTCCGCGGAACACCTTTCCGGCGCGACGTTGTCCAACGACGCGCTCGACGGCGCACCCGCTGAACCACACGAAGACCACACGATTTCCGAACACGGGCGCTAACCGGTCCCGGCCGGTTCGCCGGCGTCCAATCTGGTGAACAAATTCTGGTGAACGAATACAACGAGCGGAGTACCTGGCGGCGGATGCGCGCCTTGCTGTCGATCAACGATCCCCGCTGGGGGCGTGGCGACGGCAAGGGCAACGACGGATCCCGTCCGCGTGCGAACGAATCGAAGCGTCCGCCCGGCGGCGACGGTGACGGTCCACCCGATCTCGACGAGATGTGGCGCAACTTCAACCGGCGTCTGAGCGGCCTGTTCGGCGGCAAGGGCGGCAACGGCTTCCGGCCCGACAACGGCCGGGCCGCGCGCGTGGGCGTCGGCATCGTGATCGGTGTGCTGGTCGCGGTCTATGCCGGAAGCGGGCTGTTCGTCGTGCAGGACGGCCAGACGGGCGTCGTGCTGCAACTCGGCAAGCTGTCGGGCACGGTCGGCCAGGGCGTGCACTGGCGCGCGCCGTATCCGTTCGCGTCGCACGAGATCGTCGACACGTCGCAAGTCCGTTCGATCGAGATCGGCCGCAACAACGTCGTGCGTCTCGCGAACGTGAAGGAAGCCGCCATGCTGACGCACGATGCGGATATCGTCGACGTGCGTTTCGTGGTCCAGTACCGGATCCGTTCGGCTACCGACTATCTGTTCCGCAGCGTCGATCCCGAGCGCAGCGTGTCGCAGGCCGCCCAGGCCGCGGTGCGCGCGATCGTCGGCACGCGCAGCGCGGCCGACATGCTGAACCAGGACCGCGACGCACTGCGCGAGCAGCTGTCCGCCGCGATCCAGCGCGATCTCGACCGCTACCAGTCGGGGCTCGAGGTCACGGCCGTCACGATGCAGAGCGTCGCGGCGCCCGAGCAGACGCAGGCTGCGTACGCCGAAGTTGCCAAGGCGCGTGACGATCGCGAGGCCGCGAAGCGTGCCGCGCAAGCCTATGCGAACGACTTGCTGCCGAAGGCGCAGGGCGATGCCGCGAAGCTCGTCGACGAAGCGAAGGCTTATGCCGACCGCGTGGTGACCGAAGCCGAAGGCGACGCCGAGCGCTTCAAGCAGGTCTATGCGCAGTATTCGAAGGCGCCCGCGGTGATCCGCGAGCGGATGTACCTCGAGACGATGCAGGAAATCTATTCGAAAGCGACGAAGGTGTTCGTCGGCAACAAGGGCGGCAACAGCGTCGTCTACCTGCCGCTCGACAAGCTCGTCGAGCAGGGGCGGCAAAACGCCGCGACGTCCACCGGCGCATCCGCGCCCGACGCGGCGTCGGCCCCGGCTGCCGCAGCGGCGAGTGCGCCCGCGAGCGCGGCTTCGGCCGCGGCGGCGCCCGCACCGGGCAGCGACGTGCTGCGGTCGCGCGAAGCGTTCCGCAGCCGCTCGCGCGAAGACGATACGAAGTAACGGGGAGCGCACAACATGAACCGAATCATTGCGCTCGTCGTCGCAATCGTGATCGTTGCCTTTGCGGCGTCGTCGACCATCCTGACCGTCGATCCGCGCCATACGGCCGTGCTGTCGGGCCGCGACGGCGCGCAGCCCGAGCTCGCGGGCCCCGGCATCCATTTCAAGCTGCCGCCGCCGCTCCAGACGGCCACGCTGATCGACACGCGCCTGCAGTCGCTCGAATCCTCGGACCCGCTGCAACTGGCGACCGAAGACAAGCACGACCTGCTCGTCGCCTATGCGGTCAAGTACCGGATCAGCGATCCGATGAAGTACTTCACGGTGATGGGCGGCGACCCGGCGGCCGCCACCGAACGCCTGGCCGGCGCGCTGAAGAGCGCACTCGGCGACGCGTTCGCCAAGCGTGCGCTCGACGACGCGCTCGGCGGCCAGCGCGATATCGCCAATGCGGCTCGCGATGCGGCTCGCGCGAAGGCATCCGGCTTCGGCGTTGACGTGGTCGACGTGCAGCTGACGCGCGTCGATTTGCCGGCCGCGCAGACGGACGCCGTCTATCAGCGAATGATTGCCGCGCTGCGCGACCAGGCCGCACGGGTGCGCGCGGATGGCGCCGCCGATGTCGAGCAGATCAAGGCCGACGCGGAACGCGAACAGCAGGCGGTGCTCGCGAACGCGTACAAGTCCGCGCAGACGATCAAGGGCGAGGGCGACGCGAAGGCCGCGACGATTGCCGCCGATGCGTTCGGCCGCGATCCGCAGTTCTACCAGTTCTACGCGAGCCTGCAGGCTTACCGGAATACCTTCAAGCGCAACGACATCATCGTCGTCGATCCCGACAGCGAGTTCTTCCGTTTCATGCGCAGCCCGACGGGCGGTGCCGCACCGGCGGCGCCCGCTCCCCGCAAACACTGACCTTGGGGCGCCGCGTCGAGCGGCGCCGTCGCTCGCATGGATCTGGCTGGCTCGTTGTTGCTCGCGGTAGCACTGATGCTGATCATCGAGGGGGCGTTCCCCTTCGTGTTTCCCGTCGCCTGGCGCGACACGTTTCGTAGAATAGCGGAGCGTCCGCCGCATCATATCCGGATCGGCGGCCTCATCGTGATGGCGCTCGGACTCGTCCTGCTGCTGCTCGCCACCTGACCGGAGGCACGATCCAGACGGCGCACCCGCCGTTCGTTCCGCCCGCTTTCCGATTTCCGATTCATCTCGCGGCGCGCGTGTCGCGCCCTGTTTCCCGTCGTAGGACCGTACCGATGTCGACCTGGTTACTTCCCGAGAATATCGCCGACGTACTGCCGTCGGAAGCGCGCAAGATCGAGGAGCTGCGCCGCAGGCTGCTCGATCGCTTCCGTTCGTACGGCTACGAAATGGTGATGCCGCCACTGCTCGAATACCTCGAGTCGCTGTTGACGAGCGGTGGCGCCGATCTGCGCCTGCGCACCTTCAAGCTGGTCGACCAGCTGTCGGGCCGCACGCTCGGCCTGCGCGCGGACATCACGCCGCAGGTCGCGCGCATCGACGCGCACCTGCTGAACCGTCAGGGCGTGACGCGCCTCTGCTATGCGGGCCACGTGATGCATACGCGTCCGCGCGGCCTGCACGCGACGCGCGAACAGATTCAGATCGGCGCCGAAATCTACGGGCATGCAGGGCTGGAAGCCGATCTCGAGATCCAGCAATTGATGCTCGACGCGTTGCATCTCGCGGGGCTGTCGCGGATCCGCCTCGATCTGTGCCACGCGGGCGTGCTCGCGGCGCTGCTCGCGCGCGATGCGCAGGCCGCCGAGCGCGGCGAAGCGCTGTACGACGCGCTGTCGGGCAAGGACGTGCCGCTGCTGAACGAACTCACCGACGATCTCGGCGCCGACACGCGCGCGGCGCTGCGTGCGCTGCCGCAGCTGTACGGCGATGCGGGCGTGCTCGACGAGGCCCGCGCACGCCTGCCGGTGCTGCCCGAGATCACGCGCGCGCTCGACGACCTCGCACAGCTCGCGGCCCAGGCGAAGGGTGTCGAAGTGGCGATCGATCTCGCCGACCTGCGCGGCTATGCGTACCACAGCGGTGCGATGTTCACTGCGTACATCGATGGGGTGCCGAACGCGATCGCCCGCGGCGGCCGTTACGACCACGTGGGCCAGGCCTACGGTCGCGCGCGTCCGGCGACGGGTTTCTCGCTCGACCTGCGCGAGCTCGCGCGGATTTCTCCGGTCGAGGCGCGCGGCACCGCGATTCTCGCGCCGTGGGTGCAGGACGACGCGCTGCGCGCGGCCGTCGCGGCGCTGCGCGACGCGGGCGAGGTCGTGATTCAGGCATTGCCGGGGCACGACCACGTGCTCGACGAGTTCGCCTGCGACCGATCGCTCGTCGAGCGTAACGGTGCATGGGTGGTCGAGCCCCGTTAAACAGGCGTTCGCGGGCCGTCGTTCGGCGTGCATATCGTTGAAGCGAAACGGAAAAATTCGGAATCGCCCGCGAACATAGGTAGAATACGTTTTTAACCAGCTAACGAATCAACATGTCTGCCAGCGCAGTGAACGTGACTCCCGGGCGCAATGTCGTCGTCGTGGGAACGCAATGGGGTGATGAAGGCAAGGGCAAGATCGTCGACTGGCTGACGGACCACGCTCAAGGCGTCGTGCGTTTCCAGGGCGGTCACAACGCGGGTCACACCCTCATCATCGGCGGCAAGAAAACCATCTTGCGCCTCATTCCGTCGGGCATCATGCGTGAAGGCGTCGCCTGCTACATCGGCAACGGCGTCGTCCTGTCCCCCGAGGCACTGTTCAAGGAAATCGGCGAGCTGGAAGAGGCTGGCGTGAACGTGCGCGATCGCCTGTTCATTTCCGAAGCCACGACGCTGATCCTGCCGCACCACATCGCAATCGACCAGGCGCGCGAAGCGCGCAAGGGCGCGGGCAAGATCGGTACGACCGGCCGCGGCATCGGCCCGGCCTATGAAGACAAGGTTGGTCGCCGTGCGCTGCGCGTGCAAGACCTGTTCGACGCGAAGACCTTCGCCGATCGCCTGCGCGAAAACCTCGACTTCCACAACTTCGTGCTGACCCAGTACCTGGGTGGCGCGGCCGTCGATTTCCAGGCCACGCTCGACACGATGCTCGGCTATGCCGATCGCCTGAAGCCGATGGTCGCCGACGTGTCGCGCCGCCTGTACGACGCGAACAATGCCGGTCAGAACTTGCTGTTCGAAGGCGCGCAAGGCACGCTGCTCGACATCGACCACGGCACCTATCCGTTCGTCACGTCGAGCAACTGCGTCGCGGGTGCGGCATCGGCCGGCGCCGGCGTCGGTCCGCAGAAGCTCAACTACATCCTCGGCATCACGAAGGCATATTGCACGCGCGTCGGCTCGGGCCCGTTCCCGAGCGAGCTGTACGATGCGGACAACCCGCAGCGTCAGGACCAGATCGGCGTCACGCTGGCGAACGTCGGCAAGGAATTCGGCTCGGTCACCGGCCGTCCGCGCCGCACCGGCTGGCTCGACGCAGCGGCACTGCGCCGCTCGATCCAGATCAACGGCGTGTCGGGCCTGTGCATGACGAAGCTCGACGTGCTCGACGGTCTCGATGAAGTCAAGCTGTGCGTCGGCTACAAGGTCGACGGCAAGGACGTGGACATCCTGCCGCGTGGCGCGGTCGACGTCGCACGTTGCGAGCCGGTGTACGAAACGTTCGCGGGCTGGAAGGAAAGCACGGTCGGCATCAACACGTGGGACGCACTGCCGGCGAACGCGCGGGCATACCTGACCCGTGTCCAGGAAGTGGCCGGCGTGCCGGTCGACATGGTGTCGACGGGCCCGGACCGCGACGAAACGATCCTGCTCCGCCATCCGTTCAAGGTGTAATTTCCAGCATGACGCAGCAAATCACGATGACGGCGGCAGACTTGATGACCGATCCGCGCAACGACGACAAGAACCTGTGGGTAGGCTGGGACGAATACCATCGTCTGATCGAGCTGCTCGCGCTCCAGGTGCATGCATCGGGCTGGAAGTTCGACCAGATCCTGTGCCTCGCGCGCGGTGGCCTGCGCGTCGGCGATCAGCTGTCGCGTATCTATGACGTCCCGCTCGCGATCCTCGCGACGAGTTCGTACCGCGAAGCGGCCGGCACCGAGCAGGGCGAGCTCGACATCGCGCAGTACATCACGATGACGCGCGGCAACCTCGAGGGCAACGTGCTGCTGGTCGACGATCTCGTCGATTCGGGCGTGACGCTCGCGCGCGTGCAGGAGCACCTGAAGGAGCGCTATCCGTCCGTCACGGCCGTGCGTTCGGCCGTGCTCTGGTACAAGGGGTGTTCGAAGGTCAAGCCTGACTATCACACGCAGTATTTGCCGACGAATCCGTGGATTCATCAGCCGTTCGAGGAGTGGGACACGGTTCGTCCGCACAATCTCGAGGCATGGATCAAGCGCGGTCGCGCACAGCGCGACGGTTCGGGCGCGTAAGCGCCGGCCGATCGAAGGAAAGCCTTGCACGGCGCCGCTTGCGGCGCCGTTTTTTCATTGGGGCGCCGGGCCGGCCGGCAACGCGACCGGCGCGCTCGGTAGGCAGACGGCGCGGTCCCGGCTATGATGGCAGCCCTGCCACAGCTGGCGCAGGATTGCATGCGCAGCATGGCTCACGTGGTGTCAGGGCAACAGGGCAGGACGGTGTTTCAGGGGGGCGCGAGTAGAATAGCGCTCGTTTTGTCCGAACCGGACCCGATTATTACGCTTCATATGAACGACACGATCCAGGCGACCGACGCAGCACACGCGCATTCGACGCACCAACACTCGATGCGCTCGCTTGCGATAGCGGCCATCGGCGTCGTGTTCGGCGACATCGGCACGAGCCCGTTGTATTCGCTGAAGGAGGCGTTCAGCCCCGCACACGGCATCCCGCTGACCGAAGGCTCGATCCTCGGTGTGATCTCGCTGCTGTTCTGGGCAATCATCCTGGTGGTCGGCGTCAAATACCTGCTGTTCGTGATGCGGGCCGACAACAACGGCGAGGGCGGCGTGCTCGCGCTGATGGCATTGTCGCTGCGGCCGCTCGACTCGAAAACCCGCGTCGCGGGCGCGCTGATGGCGCTCGGGATCTTCGGGGCATGCATGTTCTACGGCGATGCCGTGATCACGCCGGCGATCTCCGTGATGTCGGCGGTCGAAGGTCTCGAGATCGCAACGCCGCATCTGTCCCATCTTGTCTTGCCGATCACGATCGTGATCCTGATCGCGCTGTTCTGGATCCAGCGTCACGGCACCGCGCTGGTCGGCAAGCTGTTCGGGCCGATCATGGTGCTGTGGTTCGTCGTGATTGCGGCGCTCGGCGTGTACCACATCGTGCGCGTGCCGGGCATCATCGCGGCGATCAACCCGTATTACGCGGCGTCGTTCATGGCCGATCACCTGCTGCAGGCGTACGTCGTGCTCGGCTCCGTCGTGCTGGTGCTGACCGGCGCGGAAGCGCTCTACGCGGACATGGGCCACTTCGGCGCGAAGCCGATCCGCCTCGCGGCGTACGGGCTCGTGATGCCGTCGCTCGTGCTGAACTACTTCGGCCAGGGCGCGCTGCTGATCCAGAACCCGAAGGCGATCGAGAACCCGTTCTTCCTGCTGGCGCCCGAATGGGGGCTGCTGCCGCTCGTCGTGCTGTCGACGGTCGCGACCGTGATCGCTTCGCAGGCTGTGATCTCGGGCGCGTATTCGCTGACGTCGCAGGCGATCCAGCTCGGCTACGTGCCGCGCATGAAGGTGCTGCACACGTCCGAGCTCGCGATCGGCCAGATCTACGTGCCGGTCGTGAACTGGCTGCTGCTGTTCGTGATTCTCTGCATCGTGGTCGGTTTCAAGAGCTCCGACAACCTCGCGGCCGCGTACGGCATCGCGGTGACGGCGACGATGGTGATCACGACCGTGCTCGCGGCCGTCGTGATGGTGAAGGTGTGGAACTGGAACCGGCTGCTGGTTGGCGCGATCATCGCGGTATTCCTCGTGATCGACCTCGGCTTCTTCGGCGCGAACCTGCTGAAGGTTGCGCAGGGCGGCTGGCTGCCGCTCGGCATCGGCGCGCTGCTGTTCTTCCTGCTGATGACCTGGTACAAGGGCCGGCACATCGTCAAGGAACGCACGGCGGCCGACGGTATCCCGCTCGAGCCGTTCCTGCAGGGGTTGCTCGCGCATCCGCCGCACCGCGTGTCGGGCACGGCGATCTACCTGACCGGCAACGACAAGCTCGTGCCCGTCAGCCTGCTGCACAACCTGAAGCACAACAAGGTGCTGCACGAGCGGACCATCTTCCTGACGTTCGTGACGCGCGACATTCCGTACGTGCGCGACGACAAGCGCCTGAGCTCGCGCGATGCGAGCGGCGGACTGTACATCGTCAAGGCCGAGTACGGCTTCAACGAGACACCGGACGTGAAGGCCGTGCTCGAGGAATTCGGCCGCACGCACGACATGACGTTCGAGCTGATGGATACGTCGTTCTTCCTCGCGCGCGAAACGGTCGTGCCGACGCATCTGCCCGGCATGTCGATCTGGCGTGAGCGCGTGTTTGCGTGGATGCATCAGAACGCGGCGAAGCCGACCGACTTCTTCTCGATTCCGGCGAACCGCGTCGTCGAGCTCGGCACCAAGATCGAGATCTGACCGGCGCGCGCATGGGCCGCGCATGCGGCTCATGCCGATCTGGCCGCGCTGGTCGAAGTAATAAAAAACCCGCCTTTCGGCGGGTTTTTTATTGGCGTCGACGCTGCCGCGTACTCAGCGCTTCAGCTTCGCGAACGCCGCGGCCATCGCGCCGGCCGGTTCCGGTTCGCGCGAGCGCTGCGGACGGGCGGCGCCGCCGCGGCCGGCGTTGCCGCGATCCTGAGTGCCGCGCGCTGCCATGCCGGGCGCGGCTGCTTCGTCGTCGAGGCGCATCGTCAGCGCGATGCGCTGGCGCTTCACGTCGACGTCGATCACCTTGACCTTGACGACCTGGCCGGCCTTCACGACTTCGTGCGGATCCTTGATGAACTTCGTCGACATCGCCGACACGTGGACGAGGCCGTCCTGATGCACGCCGATATCCACGAACGCGCCGAATGCCGCGACGTTCGTCACGACCCCTTCAAGCAACATGCCCGGCATCAGGTCGGACACCTTTTCGACGCCGTCGCGGAACGTGGCGGTCTTGAACTCGGGGCGCGGGTCGCGACCCGGTTTTTCGAGTTCGGACAGGATGTCGCGCACGGTCGGCAGGCCGAAACGTTCGTCAACAAATTCCGCCGGCGACAGGCCGGACAGCGCGTCGCGGCTGCCGAGCACGTCGTCGATCCGCTTGCTGATCTTCGCGAGAATCCGTTCGACGACCGGATAGGCTTCCGGGTGCACCGACGAACGATCGAGCGGATTCTCGCCGCCGTTGATGCGCAGGAAGCCGGCGGCCTGCTCGAACGTCTTGTCGCCGAGGCGCGGCACCTTGCGCAGGTGGTCGCGCGACGGGAACGGCCCGTTCGCGTCGCGGTAGTCGACGATGTTGCGCGCGAGCGTCGCGTTCAGGCCCGACACGCGTGCGAGCAGCGCGACCGATGCGGTGTTCGCGTCGACGCCGACCGCGTTCACGCAATCCTCGACGACCGCGTCGAGCGAGCGGGCGAGTTCGCGCTGGTTCACGTCGTGCTGGTATTGGCCGACGCCGATCGCCTTCGGCTCGATCTTCACGAGTTCGGCGAGCGGATCCTGCAGGCGGCGGGCGATCGACACGGCGCCGCGCAGCGACACGTCGAGCTCGGGGAATTCCTTCGCGGCCAGCTCGGACGCCGAGTAGACCGACGCACCGGCTTCCGACACGACGATCTTCTGCAGCCGCAGTTCGGGGTGCTTCGAGATCAGTTCGCTCGCGAGCTTGTCGGTTTCGCGCGATGCGGTGCCGTTGCCGATGCTGATCAGCTCGGCCTGCGTCTGCGCGGCGATGCGCGCGAGCTTCGCGAGCGAGCCGTCCCAGTCGCGACGCGGTTCGTGCGGGTAGATCGTGTCGGTGGCGAGCACCTTGCCGGTGCGGTCGACCACGGCGACCTTCACGCCCGTGCGCAGGCCGGGGTCGAGACCGATCACGGCCTTCGGGCCGGCCGGCGCGGCGAGCAGCAGATCCTTCAGGTTGCGGGCGAACACGCGGATCGCTTCGGCTTCGGCCGTTTCGCGCAGTTGCGTGAGCAGCTCGTTTTCGATGTGCGGCTGTACCTTCACGCGCCAGCACCAGCGGCACACGTCGGACAGCCATTTGTCGGCCGGGCGGCTCTGGTTCGCGATCCCGAAATGGCGCGCGATCATCGCTTCGCCCGGATGCGGGACCTGTGCGTCGAGTTCCTCGCCGAGGCCGAGCTTGACGGTCAGCACGCCGGCATTGCGGCCGCGGAACAGCGCGAGCGCGCGGTGCGACGGCACGGTCCGGATCGTTTCCGCATAGTCGTAGTAGTCGCGGAACTTCTCGCCTTCCTCGTTTTCCTTGCCTTCGACGACGGCCGACGACACGACACCCTGGCTGTGCAGATAGTCGCGCAGCTTGCCGAGCAGTTCGGCCGTTTCGCCGAATTGTTCGGACAGGATGTCGCGTGCGCCGTCGAGCGCGGCCTTCACGTCGGCGACACCCTTGTCGGCATCGACGTAGGCGGCGGCTTCCGTCTGCGGATCGAGCAGCGGATTCGCGAGCAGCGCCTGCGCGAGCGGCTCGAGGCCGGCTTCGCGGGCGATCTGCGCGCGCGTGCGGCGCTTCGGCTTGTACGGCAGATAAAGGTCTTCGAGCACCTGCTTGCTGTCGGCCGCATCGATCGCGGTGCGCAGTTCGTCGGTCAGCTTGCCTTGCTCGTCGATGCTCGACAGGATCGTCGCGCGGCGATCCTCGAGCTCGCGCAGATACAGGAGGCGTTCCTCGAGCTGGCGCAACTGCGTGTCGTCCAGGTTGCCGGTCACTTCCTTGCGGTACCGGGCAATGAACGGAACGGTCGAGCCTTCGTCGAGGAGTTGCACGGCCGCCGCGACCTGGCGCGGCTGGACGGACAGTTCGGTGGCGATGCGCTGTACGATCTTGAGTGCTACGGTTTCCGTCATGTCGTGGATGATGTGCCTGCTGAAATCGCGGCGCGGGCCGGCGGCCACGCGCGGCGGGCTGCGAGACGGGCCCGCCGGGCCAGATGCCGCGGGTGAGTGAAGCGGGGCATTTTGCCATGAAATGGCGGAGCGTCCAGCCGGGGGTGATAGAATTTGACACATGTCCCGCAGCTTTCCTACGACGTTGCCAACTTCCCGCATTTCTCTCGTCGCGCTCGGCGCAGCGCTTGCCGCGGCTTTGTCCGTCGGGTCTACCGTCGCGTATGCACAGGCATCGGGTGCAACCGCGCCGGACGCCACCGCAGCCGTGCCCGTCCCGGCTTCCGCCACGCAGGATTTTGACGCCCGTCAAAAAGTGCTCAATCAACGGTCCGCGGAAAACGATTATCGTTATGCCGTGGCGGAGCACGATTGCTACAGCAAGTTCTTCGTCAATCACTGTCTCGGCAAGGCGCGCGACCAGATGCGCGAGGAGCGGGCGAGCATCCGTCAGGAGCAGCTCGCGCTCGACGACGAACAGCGTGCGATGCGGGCGCAGCAGCGCGACCAGCAGCAGGCGCTGAAGCAGGCGCAGAATGCGGCGGAAGCGCCGCAGCGCGCGGCGAACGACGCGGCGAACGCGGCTGCATTCCGCGACAAGCAGGAGCAGAATGCACTGAAGCAGGCGCAGCGCGGTGCGCAAGCGCCGCAGCACGCCGCGAGCAAGCAGGCATACGACCAGAAGCAGGCGGACTTCCAGCGCAAGCTCGACCAGGCGCACCAGCAGGCCGCGCAGAAGGCGCAGGAGCGTTCTGACAACGCCGCGCGCTACGAGCAGAAGCAGAAGGAAGCCGCCCAGCACAAGGCCGATGTCGAGCGGCGTCAGCAGGAAGCGGCCGGCAAGGCCAAGCAGCAACAGCAGGGGCAGTAACGTGTTGGATTGATCCGGAGTCAGTCTCGTGCGTGCCGGCACGCCAGTCGGCGCGCTGCTTCGATGAGGAGGCGCAGATGCAAAACCGTCCCACGGAACAGCAGCAGGAATTGCACAACCGTTTGGCTGCATTGCAGGAGCAGCACCAGCAGCTCGCTCGGGAGATCGAGCTGAAGGAATTACACTCCGACATCGACGACATCACGCTGCACCGCCTGAAGAAGGAAAAGCTGGCGGCCAAGGACAAAATCATTTTGCTGCAATCGCAGCTGGAACCGGATAAGCGCGCCTGAGCGCGGCCTGGCAAGCGCCGGCGCCGCCCGGGCGCTGGACACAGGAACGCTTGCCTTGAATTCACCGCTTGAAGCCAATTCCGATGCCCGGCGTGACGCGTCGTCTGCCGGGCGCGTTCGTGCGCCCGAAGGCACCTTCGAGCTGAGCCGCAAGCGCGTCGACGAACTCGACACGATCTTCGGTGAAGGCGGACTGCTCGCGCGCGCGCTCGACGGCTATCACCCGCGTCTGTCGCAGATCGAGATGGCGCGTGCGGTCGCGTCCGCGATGGAGGCGTCCGCGCGCCGGATGCCCGAGCCGGAGATCTTCGAGACTCGCAAGCGGCCGGCGCGCCGCCTGGGCGAGGGCGACAAGGCGGCCGAATCCGCCGCCGACGGCGCGGCGGCCGACACCGACAGCGACACCGGCGACAACACGCTGATCGTCGAGGCCGGCACCGGTACCGGCAAGACCTATGCGTACCTGGTGCCCGCGATGCTGTGGGGCGGCAAGGTGATCGTGTCGACCGGCACGAAGCACCTGCAGGACCAGCTGTTCCAGCGCGACATCCCGACCGTGCGCAACGCGCTCGCGGTGCCGGTGACGGTCGCGATGCTCAAGGGCCGCTCGAACTACCTGTGCCATTACTATCTGCAGCGTACGGCCGACAACGGCCGCCTGCCGTCGCGGCAGGACACCGCGTATCTGCAGGAAATCGTCCGGTTCGCGAAGATCACGAAGAGCGGCGACAAGGCCGAACTCGCGAGCGTGCCGGAGACGGCGCCCGTGTGGTCGATGGTCACGTCGACGCGCGACAACTGCCTCGGCCAGGAATGCCCGCAGTACAAGGAATGCTTCGTGATGCAGGCGCGGCGCGAGGCGCAGCAGGCCGATATCGTCGTCGTCAACCATCACCTGTTCTTCGCGGACATCATGCTGCGCGACACCGGGATGGCCGAACTGCTGCCGAACGCGAACACGGTGATCTTCGACGAAGCGCACCAGTTGCCGGAGACGGCCACGCTGTTCTTCGGCGAGACGCTGTCGACCACGCAGATCCTCGAACTCGCGCGCGACACGGTCGCCGAAGGCCTGAGTCATGCGCGGGATGCGGTCGAGTGGGTGAAGCTCGGCGGCGATCTCGAGCGTGCGGCGCGCGACCTGCGTCTCGCGTTTGCGAACGACCAGATCGTGCGCATGTCGCTCGCGCAACTGGGCGACGATCATCCGATGTTCGGCGCGCTGGATGCGCTCGAGACTGCGCTCGATGCGCTCGCCTCGGCGCTGGCCGGCCAGGCCGAGCGGGCGGAATCGCTCGGCGCGTGCTTGCGGCGCGCACGCGAGCTGCAGGATCTGCTCGCGGGCTGGGTGACGCCCGGCGCAGCGGAAGAGGCTGCGAAGGCTGAAGCCGCGAAGGCCGGCGACAAGGCGGCCGCCGACGATCCGAACGAGAAGGTGCGCTGGGTCGAGGTGTTCGCCCATACCGTCCAGCTGCACGAGACGCCGCTGTCGGTCGCACCGATTTTCGCGAAGCAGCGCGCCGGCGTGCCTCGCGCGTGGGTCTTCACGTCGGCGACGCTGTCGGTGCGCGGCGACTTCACGCACTACGCGGCGCAGATGGGCCTCAGCTCGCGTCGCTCGATGACGCTCGCGAGCCCGTTCGACTATCAGGCGCAGGGCCTGCTGTACGTGCCGCGCAACCTGCCGCAGCCGTCGTCGCCCGCGTTTACGGACGCCGTGTTCGACGCCGCGTTGCCGGCGATCGAGGCGTCGGGTGGCGGCGTCTTCATGCTTTGCACGACGCTGCGCGCGGTCGACCGGATCGCGTCGAAGTTGCGCGACGTGATCGAGTCGCGCGGCTGGAACACGCCGCTGCTGGTGCAGGGCGATGCCAGCCGCACGGAACTGCTCGATCGCTTCCGTTCGTACGGCAACGCGATCCTGGTCGGCAGCCAGAGTTTCTGGGAAGGTGTCGACGTGCGCGGCGACGCGCTGTCGCTCGTCGTGATCGACAAGCTGCCGTTCGCGCCGCCCGACGATCCGGTGCTCGCCGCCCGGCTCGAGGCGCTGACCAAGAAGGGCTTGAGCCCGTTCGCGGTTCATCAGCTGCCGCAGGCCGTGATTACGCTGAAGCAGGGCGCGGGTCGCCTGATTCGCGCGGAGACGGATCGCGGCGTGCTGATGATCTGCGACACGCGACTCGTCGACAAGCCTTATGGCCGCCGGATCTGGCAGAGCCTGCCGCCGTTCAAGCGCACCCGCGAGATCGCGGTCGTGCAGGACTTCTTCGACGACCATCGCGCGGACAAACGCGCGTAACCGGACTGCCGCCTGCTACGGGCGACGCCAATAAAAAACCCGGCTCGGTGGCCGGGTTTTTTATTGCTGCAGCCGAACGGAATGCCGCTCAGAACTGCCACCACGACTTCTTCGCGCCGGGGCGCGAGTGGCCGGTGACGTACGGGCTGTCCGGGAAGGTCCCTGCCAGCACGCGCTTCGTGTCTTCCGCGAGTTGCGGCTGGTTCAGCTTGCCGTACGACAGGATCATGATGTGCAGCGCGTCCTCGATCGCCGGCGCGCCCTTGTAGTCCTTGATCGCGAGCTGTGCGCGGTTGATTGCCGCGACATAGGCGCCGCGCCGATAGTAGTAGTCGGCGGCGTGCACTTCGTGCGAGGCGAGCGCATTGACGATGTAGCGCATCCGGGCCGCGGCGTCGGGCGCGTACTTGCTCTTCGGATAGCGATCGACGACGACCTTGAACGCATCGTACGATTCGCGCAGCGCCTGCGGATCGCGTTCGCTCATGTCCTGGCCGGAGAAGCGGCCGAACAGGCCGAGATCGTCGTTGAAGTGGATCATCCCCTTCAGGTAGTACGCGTACGGGATATCCGGGTGATCCGGGTGGAGTTGGATGAAGCGGTCGACGGCCTGGTCGGCGGCGGCCGCTTCGTTGTCCTTCCAGTTGCAGTACGCGACGTTGATCTGCGCCTGTTGCGCGAAATGACCGAACGGATCGCGGCCCTGCAGCGATTCGAAATATTTCGCGCACTTGCCCCAGTCGCCGCCGGACAGTGCGTCCTGGGCCTCTGAGTATAATTTGTTGTTCGACCAGGTAGCCGTCTCGTCCTGCTTCTGCGGCAAGCCGTGGCAGCCGGCGATGAGGGCCGCGGCCGCTACCACCGCAGCTCGGGCGGCGACGGTTCTGGCCGTACGTTTGGTCGAATTCATCATGCTCGCATGTCCTAGCTTCAAGTCTCGGTGACCCAGTCTAAATGACCCGTTCAAGTTCGCAGAATGCCCCGCGGGGCAAGCCAAATCGCGAAGATTATAGCCCAAGCGATCGGCCCGCCGACGCTGCCTCGGGGGATTCCCCCGATCACGATCCGGCTGCAGCCGCGATGCAGCCGTCTGCCAGGCCCTCCGCGGCAGGCGACGACACGCCGCGCGTCGTCGAAGTGCCGCTGTCGCTGGCGGGTGAACGCCTCGACAAGGCGCTCGCCCAACTGTTCCCCGAATTCTCCCGCAGTCGCCTGCAGAGCTGGATCGAGGCGCAGCGCGTGCTGGTCGACGGCGCGCCGGCGAAGATCCGCCAGCCCGTGCCGCTCGGCGCGAAGATCGAGCTCGTGCCCGACCTGCTGCCGGAGCAGCTCGCGTTCATGCCGGAGCCGGTGCCGCTCGACGTGATCTACGAGGACGATGCGCTCGTCGTCATCAACAAGCCGGCCGGCCTCGTCGTCCATCCGGCCGCCGGCAACTGGAGCGGCACGCTCCTCAACGGGCTGCTGCACCGCTACGGCGACGCGGCGGCCGGCCTGCCGCGTGCCGGGATCGTGCACCGGCTCGACAAGGAGACGTCCGGCCTGATGGTGGTCGCGCGTACGCTCGCCGCGCAGACGGATCTCGTGCGCCAGTTGCAGGCCCGCACGGTCAAGCGGCGCTATTTCGCGCTCGTGTGGGGCACGATGCCCGAGGAAGGCACGATCGACGCGCCGATCGGCCGCGATCCGCGCGAGCGCACGCGCATGGCCGTCGTCACCGGCGCGTCGGGCAAGCCGGCGCGCACGCATTTCCGCACGGTTGACACATGCATGTGGCAACGTCAGCCGGTTTCGGCGATCCAGTGCGATCTCGAGACCGGCCGCACGCATCAGATCCGCGTGCACTGCTCGCATGCCGGGCATCCGCTGCTCGGCGATCCGGTGTACGGCCACGCGCGCGGCAAGCGCTCGGTCGCACCGCTGCCGGACGGCTTCGCGCGGCAGGCGCTGCATGCATGGCGGCTCGGCCTCGTGCATCCGGTCACGGGCAAGGCGATGCAGTGGCGTTGTCCGTTGCCGGACGACATGAATGCGCTCGTCGCGGCGCTCGGTTTCGGGCAGGGCGACGAGGAATTCGACGACGAAGACGGGGCCTACGACGATGAGGATTTCGCCGCGGACTACCAGGACGAGGATTACGATGACGCGTCGGATCCGGACGATGAGGAGGAGTGAGTGCCAATGAAGAACCTGGCGCCGTTGACGTGGCAGGACTGCGTGCAGCCCGACTGGCAGGTAGCGCCGCGCGTGCGCGCGCTGATCACGACGCGCGACGGCGGGGTGAGCGAGGGGCCGTACGGGCGCTGGCAGGGCGGCGCCGCGTTGCCGGGCGGGATGAATCTCGGGCTGCATACCGGTGACGATCCGGCCCATGTCGCCGCGAACCGCGCACGCCTGCTCGCGCTGGCGGGCCAGTCGCGCGCGGCATGGCTCGAGCAGGTTCACGGCGCGCAGATCGTGCGCGCGGACGAGGTCATCGAGACCGCGTCCGGCGCCGCCGCGCCGGTGCAGGCCGACGCGAGCGTGACGGATCGCGCGGGCGCAGTTTGTGTCGTGATGGTCGCGGATTGCCTGCCGGTGCTGCTGTGCGATGCCGGGGGCCGGGCGGTGGGCGCCGCGCATGCGGGCTGGCGCGGCCTCGCGGCCGGCATCGTCGAGCAGACGGCGGCGCGTGTCGCGGCGCTCGCCGGCGGCACGACCGACGGGCTGCGTGCGTACCTGGGGCCCGCGATCGGCCCGCAGGCGTTCGAGGTCGGTGCCGATGTGCGCGAGGCGTTTCTCGACACGGCTGCCCAGTCGGAGCATGATGGGACGCGCAAAGCGTTCGTCGCGATCGACGGCGCGTCCGGCAAATTCCTCGCCGATCTTTATACGCTCGCGCGCCTGCGGCTTGCCCGCGCCGGCGTTGCGCACGTGAGTGGCGGGACCGCCTGCACGGTCACCGAACACACGCGCTTCTATTCGTATCGGCGCGACCGCGTGACCGGCCGCATGGCTGCGGCAATCTGGCTGGCCGACTGATCCTCGACCGCGCGCTTGCGCGCGCGGGTTGTTGCGCTGCAAAATCGAGTTATCTCGATATTGACCCGGCAATGCGGTGTTGCATGGACGACCGAATGAATAATCGCGAAGTCAAGTCAATCAAAATATTTTATGTTTCGCCGGAAGCCTTGCCCCGCCTGTTGCGGGCGGATTATCTCCGGGCAGAAATGTTCAGTGGTTTGACGCGGTGCTTCACATGGGGAAAACGATAATGATAAAAATACCGCACTGCGGCAGAATCTGGAGACGCCTCTCCAGAGCATGACGGCCCGGCTCGCAACCGGCACGCCGCGCGCGAGCAGGATTTCACGATTGACGCTCACGAATCAACGGTAAGGCAGGTAATGACAGCATCGAAAAATTCGTCGACGTCCGCTCAGGCGGGCACTTCCGCAGGCAGCACCGGATTCGACCAGGCTACCCAGCCGATGCAGCAGATGTTCGAGGCATGGTTGAACGCGTGGCGCGGTTTCGCCGATCCGGCGCGTGCCGCAACGGCGGCGACCACCGCGAATCCGTTCGCCGCATTCCAGTTCCCGGCCTCGCTTCCGTTCCAGATGCCGTCGATGCCCGATCTGGGTGGTTTCGGCAACCTGGCATCGCCGTTCTCGGGGCTGAAGCTGCCGGTTGCCGCGATCCCGCCCGAACGGCTCCAGAAGTTGCAGGCCGACTATGCGCGCGATTGCGTGACGCTGATGCAGCAGGCCGCCGCCGCGAAGCTCGAGTCGCCTGAGCTGAAGGACCGCCGCTTCAGCGGGGATGCGTGGAAGGCGTCGCCCGCGCACGCGTTCGCGGCTGCCTGGTATCTGCTCAACGCGCGCTACCTTCAGGAACTGGCCGACGCGCTCGAGACCGATCCGAAGACGCGCGAACGCATCCGTTTCTCGGTTCAGCAATGGACTGCCGCCGCTGCACCGAGCAACTTCCTCGCGCTCAATCCCGATGCCCAGAAATCGATCCTAGAGACGCAGGGCGAAAGCCTGCGGCAGGGGATGATGAACCTGCTCGGCGACATGCAGCGCGGCAAGATTTCGCAGACCGACGAAACGCAGTTCGTCGTCGGCAGGAATCTCGGGTGCACCGAAGGCGCGGTCGTCTACGAGAACGACCTGATCCAGTTGATCCAGTACACGCCGAAGACGGACAAGGTGTTCGAGCGGCCGCTCCTGATCGTGCCGCCGTGCATCAACAAGTTCTACATCCTCGACCTGCAGCCCGAGAATTCGCTCGTCGCGCATGCGCTGTCGAACGGTCATCAGGTGTTTCTCGTGTCGTGGCGCAACGCCGATGCGTCGGTCGCGCACAAGACGTGGGACGACTACATGAACGAAGGGCTGCTCGCGGCGATCGACGCCGTGCAGCAGGTCAGCGGCCGCGAGCAGATCAACACGCTCGGCTTCTGCGTTGGCGGCACGATGCTCGCGACCGCGCTGTCGGTGCTCGCCGCGCGCGGCGAACACCCGGCCGCGTCGATGACGCTGCTGACCGCGATGCTCGACTTCACCGACACGGGCATCCTCGACGTGTTCGTCGACGAGGCCCATGTGCAGATGCGCGAGCAGACCATCGGCGGCAAGAATGGCGCGGCGCCGGGGCTGATGCGCGGCGTCGAGTTCGCGAACACGTTCTCGTTCCTGCGCCCGAACGACCTCGTGTGGAACTACGTCGTCGACAACTACCTGAAGGGCCGCACGCCTGCCGCGTTCGACCTGCTGTACTGGAACAGCGACTCGACGAGCCTGCCGGGTCCGATGTACGCGTGGTACCTGCGCAATACCTATCTCGAGAACAAGCTGCGCGTGCCGGGCGCGCTGACCGTGTGCGGCGAATCCGTCGACCTGTCGCGCATCGACGTGCCGACCTTCATCTACGGATCGCGCGAGGATCACATCGTGCCGTGGCAGACGGCCTACGCATCGACGTCGATCCTGACGGGCCCGCTGAAGTTCGTGCTCGGCGCGTCGGGTCACATCGCGGGCGTGATCAATCCCCCGGCGAAGAAGAAGCGCAGCTACTGGGTCAACGACAGCGACCTGCCCGAATCCGCGGACGACTGGTTTGCCGGTGCGACCGAGCAGCCGGGCAGCTGGTGGACGACCTGGGTCGAATGGCTGGATCAGTACGGCGGCCGCAAGGTGGCGCCGCCGGCCAAGCCCGGTTCCGCGCAGTTCCCGGCGATCGAGCCGGCGCCGGGCCGCTACGTGTTGCAGCGCGATTGACGAAAACCGGACAGCGGCGCACGCTGTCCGATGCACCGCAGTTTTTTAACAGGGCCGGTAGCGATGCGCCGTGTCGTGCGGGCCTGGAGGAAAGGGAAATGACGGACGTAGTGATCGTATCGGCCGCGCGGACCGCGGTCGGCAAATTCGGCGGCTCGCTCGCGAAGATCGCGGCACCCGAACTGGGCGCGACGGTGATTCGGGCGGTGCTGGAGCGCTCGGGCGTGAAGCCGGAGCAGGTGAGCGAAGTGATCATGGGCCAGGTGCTGACGGCGGGTTCGGGCCAGAACCCGGCGCGCCAGTCGCTGATCAAGGCCGGGCTGCCGGCGGCCGTGCCGGGGATGACGATCAACAAGGTGTGCGGCTCGGGCCTGAAGGCCGTGATGCTGGCGGCGAACGCGATCATGGCGGGCGACGCGGAGATCGTGGTCGCGGGCGGCCAGGAAAACATGAGCGCGTCGCCGCACGTGCTGCCGGGCTCGCGCGACGGCTTCCGGATGGGCGATGCGAAGCTGGTCGACACGATGATCGTCGACGGCCTGTGGGACGTGTACAACCAGTACCACATGGGGATCACGGCGGAGAACGTCGCGAAGGAATACGGGATCACGCGCGAAGAGCAGGACGCATTCGCGGCGCTGTCGCAGAACAAGGCGGAAGCCGCGCAGAAGGCCGGCCGCTTCGACGACGAGATCGTGCCGGTGGCGATTCCGCAACGCAAGGGCGAGCCGCTGCAGTTCGCGACCGACGAGTTCGTGCGTCACGGCGTGACGGCGGAGTCGCTCGCGGGCCTGAAGCCGGCGTTCGCGAAGGACGGTTCGGTGACGGCGGCGAACGCGTCGGGCCTGAACGACGGCGCGGCGGCGGTGCTGGTGATGTCGGCGCAGAAGGCGGCGGCACTCGGCCTGACGCCGCTTGCGCGGATCAAGGCCTACGCGAACGCGGGCGTCGATCCGAGCGTGATGGGCATGGGCCCGGTGCCGGCGTCGCGCCGTGCGCTGGAGCGCGCGGGCTGGACGCCGGGCGACCTGGACCTGATGGAAATCAACGAGGCGTTCGCGGCGCAGGCGCTGGCGGTGCACAAGCAGATGGGCTGGGACACGTCGAAGGTGAACGTGAACGGCGGGGCGATCGCGATCGGCCATCCGATCGGCGCGTCGGGCTGCCGGATCCTGGTGACGCTGCTGCACGAGATGGTCAAGCGCGACGCGAAGCGCGGGCTGGCGTCGCTGTGCATCGGTGGCGGGATGGGTGTCGCACTCGCGGTCGA